>JBLNDH010000226.1:0-2593 GCA_050261455.1 Bacillota bacterium | reverse complement strand
CGGCTCGCCGAGGACCTCGCTGCCCTGATGGCCAAGAATGTGCGTCAGCTCCTCAACGCCGACTGGGGTGCCTATCGTAGCGCCGCCATCGCGGCCGGTCCGACCACCGCCCCTAGTACTTCCGTCTCCACGGCGATGGGCGTGCCCTACAACACCTACGTCTACCTCCAACGCCTGCAGACCCGGGTTCAGACCCTCAAGGATTCCCGCAACGTCCTGCCCGAATTGGTTTCCGAGGCCGGCTGGCTTTCCAGGGATGATCTGGCGAATCTGCCCGGCATCGGCCGCTCCTTCTTCATTACCCCCGATCGCCGTGGCGTCCCCTTCGCCAACTATGCCGTCGATCGCGTTGCCGCCTTCCTGACGGATGCCCAACGGAAGCAGGCCCAGGAAAACCACATTGACCTCCTCTCGCTGTATCAACCCTCCCAGCCGGTGCGCGATGCTGAAGGCAACTACTATGTCTTCCGTGTTACCGCCGCCGATCCCACCCATGCCCCGGCCACCCTCGCCGAGGTCGAGAAGAAGGTTCGCGACGACTGGACCACTGCCCAGGCCTATGACAAGGCCAAGCAGTAGGCCCAGCAGTTCCTGACCACCGCCAAGGCCCAGGGCCTCGACGCGGCCGCCAAGGCCGCCGGCGATTTGCCGGTGATCAGCACGGGCCTCTTCTACGAGAACCCGCGTTACCCCCTCGATAACTACACGTTGCCGGCGCAGGCTCTGCCCAAGTTCGTGCAGGATGCCTTTGGCCTCTTGCGGGATCGCCTGAAGACCGGTAGCGAGCATCCCGTGAATGTCATCGATCTGCCCAAGGCCGCTATGGCTGTCGTGGCCCAACTGACCGACGCCAAGCCCGCCATCAAACACGATCGATTCGACATGCAGGTGGCCGCCACTCAACAGCAGCTCGGTGCCCAGCGTGAAGCCATCATGGCCCTCCGCTGGTTCTCGCCGGACTCCATCGAGGCACGCTTGGAATTCCATGCCCCCAAAGGCCAAGGCTCGCAGCAACCCGCCAGCCCCGATGCCCCGCCGCCTCCGCCTCTTTTCTAACCCGGGTTGATCAGGTTCAATTCCAAAGCCCACGGCAAGGCCGTGGGCTTTCTTATTTCCCTGCGGCTTCCTGCCCCTTGTTCGCCTGATAGCCTCTGGCTACGATCCTCTTCACACTTTCCCAGAGGTTCATCATGCCAACTCGCCGTCTCACGCTGGCTCTGCTCCGCCTGTCCTTTGCCTTTATGCTGCTCGCCCTTTTTCCTGTTCCCACGCAAGCTGATGCCGTGGATGACTTTGTGAACGCCGAGCTGCAGAAACGCCACATCCCTGGGCTTTCCCTGGCGGTGCTTCACAATGGCCAAGTTGTGAAACTCGCCGGTTATGGTCTGGCCAATATCGAATCCAGCATTCCGGTGACTCCCCAAAGCGTTTTCCAGATCCAATCCATCACCAAGACTTTTACGGCCACTGCCATTCTCATGCTCATGGAGGAGGGCAAGCTTTCGCTGGATGAGCCGGTCAGCAAGTATCTCGACGGCACCCCTGAGAGTTGGAAACCCATTACCATTCGTCATTTGCTGACTCATACCTCCGGCATCAAGGATTTCATCAACGAGCCGACCGTAAGTCTTCGCCTGGAAGTGACCGAAGAGAGTGTTTTCAATACGACTACGCCACGACCGTTGAACTTCCCGCCCGGGGAACGCTACGCCTACAGCAACACCAACTACCACCTGTTGGTCATGATCATCCGCAAGCTCACGGGCCAGTGGTATGGGGACTTTCTGAAGGATCGCATCTTCACGCCCCTGGGCATGTCCAATACCCGGATCATGAGCCACTCGGCGATCATCCCCAACCGGGTTTCGGGTTATCACTGGCGCGACAGTGCGTTTCGGAATGGCGACTTCGTGGCCGAGTCGGTCCTGGCGTACGGTGGGGGTGGGATCGTTTCGACCGCGACGGACATGGCCAAGTGGGCCAGTGCCTTTGAGTCTGAGAAGCTGCTGAAGAAAGCCACTATCGAACAGGCCTGGACGCCTGCCAAGTTAAACAGTGGCAAGGCCTCCGCTTATGGCCTGGGCTGGGCCACCGAACCGGTCGATGGGCACCGCGGGGTTGGGCACGGCGGCGGGCACATGACTGGCTTTACCAGCTATTTGTCCATTTATCCCGACGATAGGCTGGCCGTGGTGGTCCTGACCAATTCCACCAGTGCCAACCCCAGCCGGATTGCCAGACGGGTGGCGGGGTTGATGGTTCCGTCCCTGGCGATTCGGTTGGAACCGCCGATCGAAGACAAGGAACCCCAAGTCACTGCACTACTTAGGGAATTACTGATCGGGGTCGCCGAGTGGCGTCTGCCGGAGGAGAAGTTCACGGCCGAGCTCTGGCAAGTCACTTCGCAGCAGCGCGACAACCTGCAGCGGACGGCGCGAAACCTGGGGCAGGTCAAGGCTTTAGATCTGCTGGCCCGCACGGAGTCCCCTGGGCTGCGGACGTATCGCTATCGGGCGACCTTTGTGAATGGCAAGCTCATTACCACCATGACTTTAAACGGCGACGGCAAGATCAGTGGCATGTTGGTGGAAGA
>JBLNDH010000225.1:0-3737 GCA_050261455.1 Bacillota bacterium | reverse complement strand
CCCAACACCCCAACCACCCCTGCTCCCCAGCGTTCGTCTTAAACGGCCTTCTTTGTTTCGCACCCTTTGGAGTTGCATATGGCCCCCATCGTCTGCTTCTGGCTGTTTGCTAGTTGTGTCCTGTATGCCTACCTGATCTATCCGCTGCTCATGTTCGTCGCAGCGAAGCTTCGGCCATGGCCCACCCATCGCATGGGCTTGCGCCCTCAGTCTTTTTCTATCGTCCTCGCTGCCCACAATGAGGAAGCCAACATCGCCCGCCGCGTCCGCGAACTGACCGAACTGATCGCCGCCTGCGGCCTGCCCGGCGAGTTGATCGTCGTCTCCGATGGCTCCACCGATCGCACCCCCACCATCGCCCGCCGCGCCGGCGGCGACCGCGTCCGCGTCATCGAAATGCCCTCCAACGTCGGCAAAGCCGCCGCGCTGAACAAAGGCTGCGCCGCCGCCCGCCACCAGATCATCATCTTCGCCGATGCCCGCCAGCATTTCGCTCCCGATGCCCTGACCCGCCTGCTCGACAACTTCATCGACCCCACCGTCGGCGCCGTCAGCGGCGACCTGATCCTCAAGTCCAGCTCGCAGGCCCTGGCCGGCGTGGGACTGTACTGGCGATACGAAAAGTGGCTCCGCAAGCACGAAAGTCGTTTCCATTCGATCGTTGGCGTCACCGGCGCCATCAGCGCCCTGCGGCGATCCCTCTACCGTCCCATCCCACGCGGAACCGTGCTCGACGATGTCTATTGGCCCCTCCAGGTGGCCATGCAGGGGTTCCGGATCGTCCACGAGGATCGGGCCCATGCGTTTGACCATTTGCCCCATCGCCCGCGTGACGAGTTCCGCCGCAAGGTCCGCACTCTCAGCAACAACTTCCAACTCCTCACCCGTCTCCCCGCCGCCCTGGTCCCCTGGCATAACCCCGTCTGGTTCGAATTCGTCTCCCATAAGCTCTGCCGACTCCTGGTCCCCTGGGCCCTGTTGGGAACGTTGCTGTGCAGTGCAACCATTCACCGCCCCCTCTATCAGGCCGCATTTGCCCTGCAATGCCTCTTGTTCCTGATTGCCCTGGCCGGCCTCGATTCCCGCGTCGCCTCCCGCGCGCGCCTGGCATCTGCCGCGGCATCCTTCCTCATGCTGAATGCCGCCGCCTGGTTCGGCTTCTGGATCTGGTTGTTCGGCAAATCCGCCGATTCCTGGAGAAAAGTCTCCTACCAGCTTCCCACACTTCGATATTCACAGACCGATTTACGCTCAATTTGACGGGAGATCATTCAATGACCGCCGCCGTTTCCACCCATCCAGCGACCTGGAAGTCCTCGGCCACCATCTTCCTCGTGGCCTTTGCAGTGGCCGCCGTCTTCTGGCTGGCGCTGCCCAGAAGCGTGCGTACCACGCGCAGCACCGACTATGCCACCGTCTATGCGCCCGCCGCCCGCAACCTCCTTGCCGGAAACGGCGTCACCACCCCCGATGGGCAACTGCTCACCCATTTTCCCCCCGGCTATCCTTGCATCCTCGCCGCCGCCTTCCAGATCGCCCATTCCACGCATCTGCCCGAAAACTTCCTCCTGCAGCTGTTGGCCTTTACTGCCCACGCCCTCACCGCCTTGTTGATCTACCGGATGGCCGTCACCATCTGGAGTCCCCGATTCGCCCTGGTCCCCGCCATCCTCTGGATGACCTATCTGCCGGCCCTGTGGTTCACCTCCGTGCTCAACAGCGAAGTCGCGTTCACCCCCATCTTCTACGCCACGCTGCTGCTGTTCTGGCGACAACTGCGCCGCCCGAAATTCTCGCTCCCCGCCGGGTTCCTCCTCGGCTTGCTGATCGGCGTCGCCATGCTCGTCCGCCCCATCGCCATCGCCGTTGCCTTCATCCTGGCGGCCCTGCTCTGGTTCCATCGCCCCATGGATACCCGCTCGCGCCGGGCTGCCGCCATCGTCGTCCTGCTTCTGGGCAATCTGCTGGCCGTCCTGCCCTGGCAGGTCTACGCTTATCTCCGTACCGGCAAGGTCCTCCTGCTCAGCAGCGGGGGCCTGCCTTCTCTGATCGATGGCCTCACCTATGCCCTGCCCCGTGCCGATCGCGCCGACACTCCGGTGTCCCGCGAGGTCCTGACTGTCATGCAACAGTGCGAAAATGCCTATCGATCCGGCCAGATCCGCAGCGTCTCCATGGCCTTTGTCTACCTCGCCCAACAAGCGAAAGAGCATCCGCTGGCCGTTCTGCAAATCTTCGCCACCAAGGCCGCCCGCAGCTGGTTCGCCACCGACAGCCATCACTTGGAGCGTCCCCTGCTCATCCTCCAGATTCCCTACCTGCTGGCCGGCCTGATCAGCCTCATCCTCGCTTTGCGCTGGCGTGGCCCCGCACGGCAAATGGCGACCCTCAGCCTCGCCTTCGTCCTCTATTTCTGGGCCATGACCATCCTGGTACTCTCGCTTCTTCGCTACATGACCCCGGCCATGCCGCTGCTCTTCGTGCTTACCCCCGGCCTGTGGGTCTTCCTTCGCAAACCCACCGGCAAACTTCCCCTGCAGATCACCAGTCGGGTGGTCGAGTAGCCGCCGTCGCGACCTGCCGCTGGATAGAACAGCCCCCGGCAAATGGAGCCGCTCATGTCTTATGCTTCCGAATTCTCATCGCCAAGCATCGACGCCTCGACCCCCGATTGGACTGCCTACCTCCAACGCTATCGCAAGGGGGAATGGCGAGGCTTCCTCTTTCGCGACATGATCCTCGAGGAGGCCCGCCAGCGCGAGGGACCGCTGGCTTTCCTCGATATCGGTTGCGGCCGCGGACTCGACGGATACCTGCCGCCCCAGGAAACCATCGCCCGAACCGCCGACCAGTACATCGGCATTGAGCCCGACCCCACCATCCAGCCTGCTCCCTTCTTCACGGAGGTCCATCGCTGCCTTTTTGAGGATGCCCCTTTGCGCGCCCATTCGATCGATGTTGCCTTGGCCGTCATGGTCCTTGAGCATCTCGCTTCCCCGCAGCGATTCTGGGACAAACTCTGGGATGTGCTCGTTGATGGCGGCGTGTTCTGGGCGATGACCGTCGATGCCCGCCATTGGTTCTGCCACGCCTCCCTCTGGGCTGATCGTTTGCGGCTCAAAGGACCCTACCTGACCTGGCTCATGGGCCAGCGCGGGGTGGCGCGATATGAGAATTACCCCGTCCATTATCGCTGCAACACCCCCAGACAAATCCGACACTATGCCAAACGTTTCCGCCGGGTCCACTGTTTCAATTTCTCACGAGTTGGCCAATCGATTGCTTGCTTCCCACTCGCCCTGCGCTCCTTGGCGACCTCCTTGGATCGGTACTCCGTTCGCCTGGGAAAACCGGGGCCGCTTCTCGTCGTGCAGGCCGTCAAGTAATGCGGAGGTGCATGGATGCTGCTGAAAACCACGCGTATTCGTGCGTTCGCACGGGAAGATGTCCCCGAGGTGGCCCGGCTGTGGCTGCGCTCCTTTCGCCACTCCGACCAGACGCCTTCGCCCGACCTCCAGGCCTACTTCGACGAGGTTTTCTTCGAGAATCCCTGGTACGACCCGGCCCTGCCATCGCTCGTCTACCAGAACGATCGCGATCAAATCATCGGATTTCTGGGCGTGATGCCCCGGCCGATGTGGTTCCAGGATCGACTCATCCGCGTCGCGGTGGCCACGCAGTTGATGGTTGATCCCCATCACCGGGGCTTTGCCGCGCTGGAACTGCTCCGCCGCTTC
>JBLNDH010000224.1:0-3041 GCA_050261455.1 Bacillota bacterium | reverse complement strand
GCCCATTCACCTCCGTCCGGATATGCACCCACTCCGCCGCCCGCGTCCCCGCCACCGCCTCCGCCAATTGCGCATACGCCGATTGCTCCACTCCCTTCCCGTCCATCCCCCACCACATCAGCATCACCACCCCCAAGCACGCCGCCACCCCCACCATCCTCCGCCCCCACCCCCTCCCCCAACGCCTCCCTCCCCCCTCCGAGCGATCAAGCCCGCTATGCTCCTCCTCTGATTCCTGCATGGGTGAAACTTCCGTTCGCCCTTCTACTGCCCCTGGTGGGGCAGACATTCCTGTCTGCCCTCCTGACCCCTGACCCCTCTCCCCTGACCCCACCCGCTTCTCCCCCTCGCCCGGTACTTCGGGAGAGGGCCGGGGTGAGGGTTCAGAGCCAGTTGCACACCCATGCGGAACCTGCTCTAAACGTACCCCGCCCGTGCGCGTCTGATCCGTGTCCATCGACGTCCCATCGGTGCCTGCCAAAAGACGTGGCATGGGCGGCTCGCCCATGCTCGCGCCATCCGTGCCACCATCCCATCGTTTCTTCTCCACGTGCGAAGATTCTTGCTGCGATCGCACCATCCCCTCCACCCCTTCCTCCCCTTGTCCCTCCCTTCGTGCCTCCGTGCCTTCGTGCCTTAGTGCCTCCGTCCTTTGCGTTGCGGGCCCACCCTGCGCTGGGTTCATCTGTGCCCCATCTGTGGCAGTAGAACGTAGCACGGGCGTCTCGCCCGTGCGCTCTGTATCTGCGTTCATCTGCGTTAATCCGCGGCCCAACCCCAATTCCTTCCTCATCTCTTCCTTCAATCCCTCTTCCGCCTCAAACGCCTCCGCCGCCTCTTTCAGCATCGCTTCCATCGCTCGCTCTTCTGGATTATTCATCTGCATACCCCAACTCCTCTCAAGCGCAATGCTGCTGCAACCGCTGATACGCCTGCCGAAACGCCTCTCTCGCTCTCGTCAATGCCGACTCCACCGCCTTCTCGCTCATGCCCCGTTTCTCCGCCATCTCCTTCACCGCCATTCCCTCCAGGTATTTCTCTTCCAACAGCTCCCCATAATTCCCCGCCAGTTCCCGCATCACCCGCGACACCAGCATCGCCCGCTCCTGCCGCTCCGACATCCCCTGTTCCCCCTCCGCCACAATCCCCTCCACTCCCTCCATTCCCACCCCTCGCCTCACCGCCATCGCCCGGAAATAACCCGCCACCTTGTTGCGCGCAATGCCCCTCAGCCACGTCAGAGCCGTCGACTCTCCGCGGAACTCCCCCCACGCCTTGAACGCCGCCAGGAACACCTCCTGCGTGATGTCCCTGGCCGCCTCCCGATCCGGCACCACCCGGTACGCCACATAGGCATACACCCGCTCAAAGTACCGTTCGAAGACCGCCTCTCGTTCTCCCGAACCCGCCATGCTCACCTGCCTTCCCGCATGCTCCCCACCCCAGTCGCTCCATCCTCCCAAATCCTTCGCCAAATCCCCGGATTCTTGATTAATCGCCCTTTATCGCAAAACTACAGCAATTCCCGATTCTGTGCACTCCTCTGCTCTTTCTCCCTCGCCCGCTCCTCCCGTAGGGGCGAACCTCGTGTTCGCCCTCTTCTTTCTCCTCGCCCATTCGCCGTTTCGCCCTTTCCTTCCCTCTCCCCCTCGCCCGGTACTCCGGGAGAGGGTTGGGGTGAGGGTTCAGAGCCAGGGGTACATTCAAACGGGAACTGCTCTAGTGCACCGTCAGCCGCGAATTGCCGAGCGACTTTCGTCTGCACATCGAGCCGGGCCGTCCCCGGCCCGAACTCCCCCCAACACTCCACGCCTGACCAACCACCAGGCTCCTGCTCAACGCCGGCCTGATAAGTGTCTATCGGGGATGCAGGGTCTTACTCGGGTTCGATTCGATCGATTGGCAACACGGACAATCCTGGCTAGCCGATCTGAAACTCGCTGTTAACCGTTCCACCAGGCATCCGCCCGCCGGATCACTCGCAGGGCATCGCTTGCTGCGTGAAACGCTAATAACTGTTTGCGCGCGGCCACGCCAGGCGACAAAAGCAGTTGCAGATGATAGCACAAGGCCCCACCCAGCGCGTTCGACGCGGCGGCTAGCCAGTACGCTTTTCGCATCTCTCGCCCCAGAGACAAGGTCGGCCTGCAAACCGAAAGATACTCCCCCAGCAGCGTGTCGTGCCGGCGCTTGGCTTGCGGCTCCCAGTAACCCAAGTTCTGCAGCCACGAACTCACATCTTCCAGCGGCGACCCCACCCGCGCTCGTCCCCAGTCCAAGAGCACCGGCACGAGTTGTCCCCCTTGCTTGTGGATCATGACATTGCCTGAATGAACATCCCCGTGAATCATGGCCTGTCCCAGCGGTGCAAATCCCAACAACCTCCGTCGCAACTCGCCCAATTGGCCCACTACGCGGCGAAGTGCCGGCCCATAGCCCCTCAGTTCGATGATTCGGTGCTCATGGTATGCCTGTTCAAGCAACTTCAGTGATCGTTCGGCCGATGCAGCCAGTTCACGCTCGTAGTCCCATGTGCTCAAGATGCCTTTCATCTCGGCGGAGAGCGGCGTCATATGCAGTGTTGCCAATACGCGCAGCACCTGTTGCGCAAAGGAAAGATTACGCCATGGCCAACGCTCGGCCGGCCGAATGGCCTGCAGGCAGAGTAGACGCCTATCCCCGTCACGCCCCACACCCCATAGGACCGGGGCAAAGCCCTCAAGTCCGCACCCCCACAGGTGCTCGTAGATCCGCCCCTCGCGTGCAGCATTGCCTTCAATCGCCTTCAGCACGCAGGAAACAGAGCGAATCCTGCCCTCAGTGTCCCTATACCGTGCCGTCGCGTGCGTCACTGCGCTCGCCACCAACCCGCCACCCAGTGGACGCAGACGCACCTCGTCAACCGGGCATCCAATCAAACCTTCCAGAAAACGCCGACCATCGTTTCTACCTTCCATGCTTGGATAATTCGATCCATCGCAAACGGGTTCCACGCTGCGGCTGCTGGAATCGACCTGCACACTCCAGTGCTCCGCCCCAGA
>JBLNDH010000223.1:0-6564 GCA_050261455.1 Bacillota bacterium | reverse complement strand
GCCCAATGATCAGGTCACGATTGACCGCCAGCTGGTGGAATACCCGGCGGAGACGGAACTGAAGCCTTATGTGACGGGGTTGACGGCTCCGACGGCGATCGCATTTGACAACGAAGGGTCGATGCTGATCGCGGAAAGCGGGATTGGCGGGCGTGAGCCACGGATCTTCGGGTTCAAGAAGGACGGCGAGACATTCGAGATCTATCCGCGGCGGCAGTTGCCTTCCTTGCCGATTCGGATCCCGGGCATTGCGAAGTTCAAGATTTACCCGCCAATCGGAGGTATGGTGGCGGCGCACGGGCGTGTGTACGTGAGCCATCGGGACGAGAACGGCCAGGGGACGATTACGGCGTTCAGCTATGACGGAAGCCACACGACGATTGTGGCAAAGCTGCCGGCGCAAGGCGATTACTCGGTAACGGACCTCGCGATGGCAGCGGATGGCCGGTTGTACTTCGGCCTGGGGACGGCGACGAACAGCGCGGTGGTGGGCATCGACAACATGCACTGGCTGCGGGAGTACCGCGACGTGTGCGATCTGCCGGCACAGCGACTGTACCTGCTGGGGCGGCGGTTCGATGCAGAGAATCCGTTTGCGGGCTTGTTTGGGGGGACGGATATTGCGGTAACGGCGCCCTTCCAGCCGTTTGGGAGGAGCCTGGAGACGGTGGTGCCGGAAGCGCCGACGCCCAACGGGGCGATCTACTCGGTGAGTCCGACGGGCGGCGACATGAAGATCATCGCACATGGGATTCGCAATCCGGTCGGGTTGGGATTCAGCGAGTTGGGGGTGCTGTACGCGACGAACCAGGGAATGAAGTTGCGGGGCACGCGGCCGGTGAAAGACGATCCGGATGTGATGTTGCGGGTCTTGAATGGGCAGTGGTATGGCTGGCCGGATTTCAGCGCCAACCTGCTGCCGATTCGCGACCCGCGGTTCCAGCCGCCGGTGGAGATGATCGTCAAGAGCGGGTATCGCGACTTGTCATTTCTGATCGACCACGCCGGGAGCGGACTGACGCCGCCGAATCCGAACAGCAATCTGCTGGCGGCGGAGTTTCGGCCGTTGGCGGGAGCGGCGAAGTTCGACTTTGCCCCGCCATCGGGTTTCTTCAGCCGGTTGCGGGAGACCGGGAACGTGGCGGTGGTGGCGTTGTGGGGCGATCGGGCGCCGTATGATACGGGCGGGCGGAAGCTGACGGGGCCGATGGGGTACAAGGTGGTGCAGGTGAATGTGGACGGGAGAGGAGTGAAGGATTTCGTCCACAACACGCAGACTGGCCCGGCCAGCATGCATGATCTGGGCGGGTCTGCGTTGGAACGGCCGGTGGATGTGAAATTCGGGCCGGATGGGGCGTTGTACATCCTGGATTTCGGCCGGATGGAGATGAAGGGCGGGCGAGAGCGGGTGCGCGGCGGCACGGGACGGGTGTACAAGTTGGTGGGCGTGCCGCAGAAGAAGTGATGACTCAGGCATGAAGGCACGGAGGCACCAAGGCACGAAGGGCGGGGGAAGGAAGCAGGGAGAAGTGGAAGAAGAGATCAGACGTTGACGAGGACATTGAGGTGATGAAATGGCAACGCCCGCGGATATCGGTCCGCGGGCGTCGTCGTTGTTGGCGAGGAAGAGGAGAGCCCGGCCCTGCGGGCCACCGCTAAACGCGGAGGTCGCGGGGTAATCGGAGATCGATTTATTTGATAGTCACCTCGCGGCCGGCTTCGGCAGAGCGGTAGACGCCATCGAGGATCTTCTGGACGGTCAGGCCATCTTCGCCGGGGGCTTCCATGTTGGTGCCCTTGAGAATGGCATCGACCCAGTTCTGGAGCTTGTAGCTGAAGAGGGTATCGAAGTCGCCCTTATCGGAAATCCAGCCAGGTTGGCTATTGATCATGGTGCCGGCGCTATCGCGGAAGACGGCCGGGGGATCCCAACGGCAACCGCCCTTCTCGCCCATGAGTTCGAAGTTCCAGATGTCCTTCTCGATGTGAGCGACGAAGGAGGCTTCGATCTGGAGGATGGCGCCGTTGTCGAAACGGATCTGGCCGATCGCCAGGTCTTCGACGGTGTAGGTTTTATAGTCCCAGTTGGGCCACATGGAAGCGACATCAGAGGGTTTGTTGCCCATGTAGGTCCAGGTGTTGCCGGAGGCGGCGACGGGCTTGGGGCGGCCCATGGTGTAGTGGGCCATTTCGAGAACATGGACCCCGATGTCGATCATCGGGCCACCGCCTTGGAGGTGCTTCTGGCCAAAGACGCCCCAGTTGGGGATGCCCCGGCGGCGCAGGGCGCGGCACTTGACGAACATGACCTTGCCGAATTGTCCCTCGTCACGGGCGCGGACGAGGAACTGAGTGTTGGGGTGATAACGGTATTGGAAGCCGACGGCCAGCTTCTTCTGATGTTTTTCGGCCGCGGCGATCATTCTTTCACATTCCTCGGGATTCATCGCCATCGGTTTTTCGGTGATAGCATGGCAGCCGGCGTTGCAGGCGTCGATGACGGCCGGGGCATGGACGCCGTTGGGCGTGCAGACGGAGACCGCATCGGGTTTGATCTCCTTGAGCATTTTCTTCCAGTCTTCGTAGAGGTTTTTGAAGCCATATTTTTCCGACATGACTTGAAGGCGTTCGGGCTTGATATCGACGCCGGCGACGAGCTCAACCTCAGGCATTTTCTGGAAAGCGCGAATCTGGACTTCACTGATGCCGCCGCAGCCGATGATGGCTACGCGGAGCTTGGGGCCTTTGTATTCCTTCTTAACTTCGCTGGCCAACGAATCGGTCGAGACGCTCTTCTCTGGCATATATGGCTCCTATTGGAGGCAAGGTCGGGGAAATCCCCGCCTGTCGGCTTGGTATGGGTGGGCAAGTCAGCATCGGGCGTGCCCATTGCGCCCGGCGGGTCCGGCCCGCGCACGTCGAGCCGTATGGTATGCGTCTGCGAAATTCCCGCAATTGGAGATCTTGCGGGAATGGTTTTGCAAGCAATGTTATACAATCGCAGCACAGGGAGACTTGGATGCCCGAAAGGATTCTGGGCCGGGGATGGCCGGGCTCGAATAGCGAGCGAGCACAACCGGTTAAGGGGACGATGGATTGCTCAGGGGATTTCGGCACGAACCGGGTTTTCGAGTCGGCCGATTCTCTCAACTTCGATGACAACATGATCCCCATCTTTGAGAAAGACGGGCGGGGTGCGGGCAAAACCGACGCCTTGGGGGGTGCCGGTGAGGATGACGGTGCCGGGGCGAAGGGTCATGGTGCTGCTGAGGGACTCGATGAGTGCGGGGACGTCGAAGATCATGTCGGCAGTGGTGTGGTCCTGCATGGTTTGGCCATTGAGAAGCGTTTTGATGCGGAGGTTGTTGGGGTTGGGGATGTCATCCTTGGTGACAAGGCAGGGGCCAAGAGGACAGAAGGTATCAAAGGACTTGGCGCGGGCCCATTGGCCGCCGCCCAGTTCTCGTTGTCGCTGCCAATCGCGGGCAGAGACATCGTTGGCACAGGTGTAGCCGAAGACATGGTCGAGCGCCTGCTGGCGGGCGACATGCTTAGCGGCGCGGCCGATGACAACGGCCAGTTCACACTCATAATCCACCTGCTGGCTGCGGCGAGGCAGGAGGATGGGATCGAAGGGGTTGTTGAGGGCATTGCCAGACTTGATGAACAGAACCGGGTTGGGCGGCGGGGTGGCGCCGCTCTCTTTGGCGTGTTCGCGATAGTTCAAACCAATGCAAAGGATATCGGTGGGAACGAGGGGGGCCAGCAGCCGCTCGATGGTCATTCGCTGCTCGGTCACGCGGTAGGCGGAGAACAGATCGCCATCGATGCGCAGGGCGGTGCGGCTGTCGATCTGCTGGCCGATGTGGGTTTGTCCGCCAGATTGGAATCGCACGATTTGCATGGGTCTCCTGTAGGGATCAAGCGATCTTGGGCAGTGGATTATACGGATGGACGTCGTTCCGCGACAGATGGCCTGTGGGCCTGGGCACGCAGGACAAGCTGTCAGGCTTGATGGTCGTCCGGGCGCGACACCGCCTGAATCAGCGAACGCATGGTAAGCAATGTGGCATCACAACCTGCGTTGGTGCGATTGCAACAGGGCCGCGGATGCTTAGGCCAACGGCATGGCCATTGCGGCGAGTTTTATACGAGGGTGCTAGGTTTGGCTTTTCATGAGAGCGGCAGCCGGGCACTAGTTATTTGGGATAAGGAGTTGAATATGCCCAAGGGTTCGAGCAAAACCCGTAGACCGGAACGAGCACGAGGCGGCAATCACGCAAAGGGCGAGGAGGCGAGTCGGGTTCGCCGCACGCAGAGGACCAACCCGCGTGCCGCCAAAGGCGAAGAATTGCGACCATTCGAGCGAGCTCAGGCGCTTGTCGTGCGTGCGCCCGCGTATGCGGTGAGGACGATGGAACAGCAGGCAGAGCTCATGCACGGTGAGACGGCCATGCTGGAGCAGCAAGGCCGCAAGACGATCCTGGAGGCAATCGACCAAGCTCAAAAGCTGGCCGGACAGGCTCAGCAAGTAGGCGCATGCAGCATCCGAGCCGGCGCGAATCTGGCGCAGGATTGGTTGAGTCTGACATGGCATCTGTGGGACACGGCTGCGGAGACGATGCGGAACATCATGCGTGGAGAGGCGGGAGGCGGCCAGCGTGAGAGTGAACAACCCACGGCCTGACTTTTGCGAACTTGGGATAGCCTAGAGCCGCGACATGGTGCCGTGGCAGAGCGATGTTATCCCCGGAGGCCTGTCGTGAAAGGCGAAAGCAGGACAACCACGGATCACGAACAGATCCGCAAATGGGTGGAGTCTCGCGGTGGACATCCGGCGTGTGTCAAAGGCACAGGCAGCCACACCGATGCCGGGTTGCTGCGGATTGACTTCCCCGGGTACAGCGGTGAGGAATCGCTGCAGGCGATCTCATGGGAGGAATTCTTCAACAAGTTTGAAGAGCGTAAGCTGGCGATGCTGTATCAGGAACAGACGGCCGGCGGTCAGACCAGTCGCTTTGTGAAATTTGTTCGCCGCGAACACAAAGGCGAATAACCGAGGTGCGAAAGGCGAATGGTGCTTGGGACTCATTTCAGAACTCGAGTCTATAGAGGTGTTATCCCTTGGCTCTGAGGTTTTGAAACTTGTTTTTTGCTGGCGCTGAAGGCGGAGCCAATGACGGCTCCGCCTACTTTGTTTTGAGAGGAGCATACACATGAAAGCGGTTGTATTTCATGGTGTCGGCGATATTCGACTGGAGGATGTCCCGGATCCCCAGATCCAGCAGCGAAACGACGCAATCATCCGTGTGTTGGCCACCGCAATCTGTGGGACCGACCTGCACTTTGTGCACGGCACGGTAGGCGGCATGCGACCCGGGACGATCCTTGGGCATGAGGCGGTGGGAATCATCGAAGAGGTTGGGCCGGATGTGCGGAATTTCAAGCCGGGCGAGCGTGTCGTGATTCCCTCAACGATCGCCTGCGGCTACTGCTCGTATTGCCGATGCGGATACTACTCGCAATGCGACAACGCCAACCCGCACGGCAACCTGGCGGGCACAGCGTTTTATGGGGGGCCGGAGGAGACGGGCCCCTTCCAAGGCCTGCAGGCCGAGCGGGCACGCATTCCGTATGCAAACGTTGGAATGGTGAAGTTGCCCGACGAGGTGGATGATGACCAGGCGTTGATGCTCTCGGACATTTTCCCGACCGGTTATTTCGCGGCGGACATCGCACAGATCAAGCCGGGCAACACGGTGGCCGTGTTCGGCTGTGGACCAGTCGGACAGTTTGCCATCACCAGCGCTCTGTTGATGGATGCGGGGCGCGTGATTGCGGTTGATCATATTCCATCGCGTCTGGAGATGGCCAAGGCCCAGGGGGCGGAGGTAATCAATTTCGAGACGGAAAGCCCGGTGGATGGGATTCGCTGGCTGACGGGTGGCATTGGGGTGGACCGCGCGATCGACGCGGTGGGCGTGGATGCCGAGCCGGCGAGGTCCGGGCCTGCAGCCCCGCAATCGCAGCAGATGCAGCAGCAGTTCCAGGAGGAGATGCGGGAGATCGGTCAACCGCTGCCACCCAACCAGCCGTGGCACCTCGGCGGCGCCCCATCGCAGGCAACGTTGTGGGCGGTTGAGGCCTTGGCCAAGGCGGGCACCCTGTCGGTCATCGGGGTCTATCCGAAGAACATGCGCTCGTTCCCGCTGGGCACGGCGATGAACAAGAACCTGACCATCAACATGGGGAACTGCAACCACCGCAAGTACATTCCGATCCTGCTGGAATTGGTACAGACCGGTGTAGTCAAGCCGGCCCAGATTCTCACCAGTCTGGAGCCGCTGACGAACGCTCTTGATGCGTATAAGGCATTTGATGAACGCAGGCCCGGGTGGATGAAGGTGGAACTGGCGCCGGCAGCGGTGGCGTAGAGGATCCAGTCGTGACGGGGTATGGAAGTTACCGAGTACCGGAGTGGCGGGTCCCGGTACGCCACTGCCGTAATCTGTTTATCCGCCACCCGGCTCGGCAAGAAGTGCAGGCCCCCCATTGCGGCCGGGG
>JBLNDH010000222.1:0-3112 GCA_050261455.1 Bacillota bacterium | reverse complement strand
AGGATGGCCAGGTGGTGGATGCTTCGGTAGGCCTGGTCAGCCCGGATCAGATCCGGCAGATGGTGAAGAAAGCCATGTCGCCGGCCCAGGTCACAGGGCAATAAACGCGCGTGCATCAGACAAGAGATGAGGAGCATCCCATGACGATCGAATGCGCCTTGCGCCTAATGGCCGGCTTCTTTGTTCTGCTGAGCGTTGCGCTAGCCCAGTACGTCAGCCCCTGGTGGCTGCTGTTCACGGCCTTCGTCGGACTGAACCTGCTTCAGTCGGGCTTCACCAACTGGTGTCCCGCAATGTGGATCTTGCAGAAAGTCGGCCTGCCGCAGCCGGTTGAGCCATCGTGCTGTCGTCAGTCGATATAGAGCCGCCTCACAAACCGCACTACGCAGGCGAGTTTTCCACTTGCGACTTCCGTTGAGTTCGGCTGTTCCGTAGAGGACGTGCGCCCATTACTCTTGGCATTATGGCAGCTTGCATTCGCTGCCATGCGAAGGATCTCCGGTCCAGCCTCGTTCAACACACAGGCGCTGGTTGCGAAGGCACAGGGAGAGGTGATGGACGTATGAAAACCCGTGGAAACCCATTTCGCCGCTGGTTGCAATGGCTGCTTACCCCAGTGCTGTTCCTCGTATTCGCAGCCGGAGTGGTCGTGCTGCTCCTGTGGCTGGCGGGCAAGCTCACACCCAAGGTATCGACTGCCGCTCAAGCCTCGAATGCCCCGCAGACTCGGTCAGTAGCGAGCCAGGTCGTTAAGGCTTCCCTGCAAACCGTACCCATGTCCGAGTCGGCCGTTGGAAGCATCCGCGCTGTCCATGAGACCACCGTGGCCTCCCGGATACTCGCCCGTGTCCTGGAAGTGAACCTGAAGGCCGGGCAGTCCGTGCAGAAGGACCAGGTGCTGGTGCGACTCGATGACGCGGATCTACGAGCCAGGCTGCAGCAGGCCAAAGCCGCTCTGGCCGCGGCCGAGGCGGCGCATGCACAGGCGGTGATCGACGAATCGCGACTGCGGGATGTGGTGAAGACCGGGGCAGCCAGCAGGGCGGATTATGACAAGGCGGCGCTGGCCCTGAAGTCCACGGCGGCCGATGTCACGCGGTCCAAGGAGACGATCAATGAGGTTCAGGCTCTGCTGGACTATGCCACCATCAAATCTCCGATGGATGGCATCGTGATCGACAAGAAGGTGGATGTGGGCGACACCGTCATGCCCGGGCAGGTGCTGCTGACGATGTACAACCCCAAGCAGATGCAGCTCATCGCCTCCGTGCGTGAGTCGCTGGCGCATCGGCTTCAGGTGGGTCAGAGCATCGGGGTGAAGGTCGATCTGCTCAACAAGCTGTGCAGCGGAACCGTCAGCGAAATCGTGCCCGAAGCTCAGTCGGCCAGCCGATCGTTCCAAGTGAAAGTCACCGGGCCTTGCCCGGCGGGCATCTACACGGGCATGTTCGGGCGCATCCTCATTCCGCTCGGAGACGAACCGATCCTCATGATTCCGCAGCGGGCGGTGAAGCATATCGGACAGCTTGAGCTCGTCGAGGTGGTCGAAGGAACACAAGTCGCCTCGCGCGCAATCCGGACGGGGCGGGTGATCGGAGACGATGTCGAGGTGCTGTCTGGGCTGAAGGACGGCGAGGAGGTTGTGGTACCGAGTACGCCGACGACGCAGGAGGCCAGCCATGGCTGAGTATCCCGGTACAAGCCACGGAGGCATACCCTCGGGCCAGGAGCATGCCTTCACCAACAAGATCGTGAAGGTGTTCCTCGAATCGAAGCTGTCGCTGATCCTGATCCTGCTGGCGACGGTGGTAGGCCTGGCGGCACTTAAGCTGACGCCGCGAGAGGAAGATCCGCAGATCGTCGTGCCGCTGGCGGATGTGTACGTCAGTTTCCCTGGCCACTCGGCTGCGGAGGTCGAGCAGCTCGTCACCACGCCCCTGGAGAAGATCCTCTATCAGATCGACGGGGTCGAGTATGTGTACTCGATGAGCAAGGAGGACCAAGCAATCATCACGGTGCGCTATTACGTGGGCGAGGATCGCGAGCGCAGCCTGGTGAAGCTGTACAAGAAGATTGATGAGCACCGCGACATCGTCCCGCCGGGCGTGACGGGATGGACGGTTAAGCCGGTGGAGATCGATGATGTGCCGGTGGTGACGCTCACCCTTTCGAGTCACTCGGCGGATGATACGACCCTCCGGCGCGTCGCCGAAGAGCTCACTCAGCGCCTCGCGGGCGTGAAGGATGTCTCCCGCGCCTACGTGGTGGGTGGTCGGCCTCGGGTGGTGCAGATCTATATGGACCCGGACCGCATGGCAGCGCATCACGTCTCGCCGCTGGAGATCCAGCGGGCGATTCAGGGGGCCAATGTGCGCCAGACGGCCGGAGAACTGCGGGCCAATGATCAAGTTATCCGGATCGCCGCGGGCCAACCGTTCGACAGTGCCCGGCAGCTGCGCGACCTGGTCGTGGGCGTTTTCGACGGCCGGCCGGTGTCGCTGAAGGATGTCGCCCAGGTCGACGACGGCCCCGAGGAAGTCAGCAGCTATGTGCGTCACGGCTGGGGACCGGCCCGGGGGTTCACCAAGACCGAGTTCTTCCCCAGTTCCGTCCTGGGAAGCGAATCGCCCACTGCATCGCCCTCAACCGAACACTCATCCGCTCAGCCGGCCGTCACCATCGCCATCGCCAAGAAGAAGGGCTCGAATGCCGTCTGGGTGGCCAATGCGGTGCTCAGGCAGGCCGAGGACCTGCGGAAGACGATCGTGCCCTCGAACATGGAGCTGATCGTCACGCGCAATTATGGGCTGACAGCCGATGAGAAGGTCAATGAACTGGTCGAGGGTCTGGCGGTCGCGATCGTCATCGTCGTGGCATTGCTGACGCTCAGCCTGGGCTGGCGAGAGGCGTTCATCGTGGCCGTGGCGGTGCCCGTCGTGTTCGGCCTGACGCTGGCGGTGAACTTGCTGCTGGGTTTCACCATCAACCGTGTGACCCTTTTCGCGCTGATCCTTGCCTTGGGCCTCCTGGTGGATGATCCCATTGTGGACGTGGAGAACATCGCCCGTCACTTTGCCAATCACAAGAAGGCCACCCGGCGGATCGTGCTGGA
>JBLNDH010000221.1:0-3625 GCA_050261455.1 Bacillota bacterium | reverse complement strand
GGCGATGGGGCCGGTTCGGAGCATCCGCAAGGTTGGCGGACAGATCAACTACGAAGATTACCAGACGGGGAAGGAATATGTGTACGAGGCGGGGAGCAATACGCTGAAGATCGGGGAGTTGGGGGATTTGCCGGAGGTCCTGAAGAAACAGAGCTTTCTGGAGCTGATGCTCAGTGTCGTTGAACGATGGAAATCGGCGGGGAACGTCGAAGTGACGGAGAGGCAGGAGACTGTGGGCGGGAGGACACTGACGATCTTTGCGATGGCTTACAAGAAAGCGGAGGAGGGGCAATTGGCGGAGCTTCGGGTGGATCCGAAGGCGAAGCGAATTGTGAGCATGACGATGATGAAGGGGCTGGCCGGGCAGAAGTTGAGCAAGCCGATTGTTGTTGAGATGGATTATCCGGAGGAGGGGCCGGCGGATGTGTATGCGGTGGGGGTGCCGCGGGACGCGAAAGTGATTGATCTGTCGCCGGGGAAGGATGTGAAGGAATTGCAGCGGAAGGTGGCGGCGGCGGTGGAGACGTTTGCGCCGAGCTACGTGGCGGTGATTTGCACGGAGTATCAGCGTAACCCGGGAATCACCCCTGGATACCGGGTGGTTTATAAAAAGAACGGGAAGTATCGCATTGAACACTACTCATTAAACGTACATCGCGACGATCCGGGGGTGGAGGACATGAAGGCAATCGAGGCGTATGTGGCGAAGAAGCCGATCCAATATATCTCCTTTCTACTGGGCAGCGAGGAAGAGGCGAGTGTGTCGTTGGGTGAGGATGGGAAGGTGAAGGTGAAGCGAAGTCGGGAGCCGGTGTTGTTTACCGGGACTGTGGAGTGGGAGGCGTGGCGATTTTCGGGAATGAAGTTTTCCACGGATGTTTCGCGGAGGCAATCGATGAAAGCGATCGTGGCAGCGGAGGATCCTGAGGACGCGGGGCTGATTATAGAGGAGACAACATCGCAGGGCGTTGCTCTCGGGGAACATCGATGGAGTCTGCCCATACGCAATCGGAATTACTTCGATCCGCAACATGATCTGCTATCTCAGCGGTATGAGTTTCTGGCGACGTTTCAGGCACCGTGGCAGCGGGGTGATGCGTTGATGAAGGATATCCAGGGCGATCCGGACATGGTGCGGTTTAAGAATCGATCTACGCGGACAATACTCGAGTACGGGAAGACGCCAGCGGGGCAGTGGTATCCGCGGAAGTTGCGTGGCGAGTTCGAGTCGCGGGGGAAAGACAGGCCGGATGGGAAGGCGCAGGATAGCGTGAGCACGGAGCTGATTACGATTCATTTGGATACGACGCGGGAGATTGCGGATGAGATGATGGAGCCGGAGAAGGTGAAGGCGGAGGTGTTTGGAAAGGCGTGGAAGGCAGCGACAGTTGTGCCGCCACCGCCGCCGATTCAGGCGGGTAAGAACTGATGAACGCGCACGGGCGAGACGCCCGTGCTACGGTTTGCTTTGCCACAGATAGACACGGATGAGGCCGCACGGGCGATTCCCTCGCCCGTGCGGTTGTTTTTTTGGCGTCAGGCGGCGGCGGGCTCGGCGTTGGCGGAGTCCTTGATGCGGCCTTGGTTATCGACCTGGTCGAAGCGGACGGAGACGCGTTTGGAGACACCTTGCTCCTGCATGGTGACGCCGTAGAGGACGTCGCAGGTCTGCATCGAGCGCTTGGAGTGCGTGATGATGATGAACTGCGACTGATCCAAGAATTCCTGGACGATGAGGTTGAAGCGCTGGTTGTTGGCTTCGTCGAGGGCGGCGTCCACTTCGTCCAGAATGCAGAAGGGCGAGGGCTTGCTCTTGAAGATGGACATCAGGAGCGCGATGCAGGTCATAGTTTTCTCGCCGCCGGAGAGCTGGCTGATGGAGCAGGGCTGTTTTCCTGGGGGTTTGGCGATGATTTCGATGCCGGCCTCGAGGGGATCGATGGTTTTGCGTACGACGGGGAGGACGGTTTGGCCATCGGGGCCGATGACGGGTTGCTGATCGGCTTTGTCCTCGACGGAGGTTTGGAGAATGATATCGGCCTTGCCGCCGCCGAAGAGCTTGCGGAACATGCCCTGGAAGTGGTCGCGGACGGTGTTGAAGGTTTGCTCGAAGCGAGTGGAGCTTTCCTTGTTGATCGTCTCGATGAGCTCTTCCAGCTGTTTTTTGGACTGGGTCAGGTCTTCGACCTGAGTGGCGAGGAATTTCTGGCGTTCTTCGAGTTCGTTCTGCTCGCCGATGGCGTCGAGGTTGACGTTGCCGAGGCGCTGGATCTTGTCCTTGAGCTGCTTGATCTCCTCGGCGACGGCGTTCCAATCCATCTCGGCGGGCTGGTAGCCGCCCTGCTGCTCGAGTTCGGTGTACTTGGCGGGGAGATCGAGCTGGAGCTCTTCGAGGGTACGATGGACGAGGCCTTCAAGGCGAACGCGGACCTCGTTGAGCTGAAGGGCGATCTGATGGAGGGATTGCTCGACTTCGGTATGGCTGGCGGAGATGGTGCCGACTTCCTCGGCCAGCATCTGGACTTTTTCTTTGAGTTCGGAGACTTCGCCAGTGACTTCTTCGATCTTCTGGGCCAGCTGTTCCTGTTTTTCGGTGAGTTGAGCCTCGGCTTCCTTGGCGGCGGCGAGTTCACCTTCGACCGTGCCGCGGCGGGCGGTCACCTGCTCGGCGGTGCGGGCGATGCGGGCGATCTGCTCGGCCAACTCGCCTTGGGTGGCCTTGAGACGCTGCACCGTCTGCTGGCTGGCGATCTGTTTTTCCTGGACCTGGCCGAGTTGGACGCGGAGGGCCGTGAGGGCTTCGCCGTGCTGCTTGAGGGCTTCGTTGCCCTCGGCCTGCTGAGCGGTGAGCTGCTGGATCTGCTTCTGGCGATCGGCCTGTTCGGTTTCGATGGCCTGGCGTTTTTCGACGAGGGTGTCTTCTTCGGTTTTCAGGCGGCCGAACTGGTCGAGGAAGGCTTGGAGTTCCTTGTCGAGAACGGGTAGTTCGCGGCGGAAGGAGCTTTGCTTGTCGGTGTTCTGGGCGATGCGGCTGGTGGTCTGCACCTTCTTGGTGTTGGCCTGGTACATCGCGTTACGCAGGGTATTTTGCTGTTCCTGGAGGGCTTTGACCTGGGCATTGCCCTGGGCGAGCTGGGCGGAAAGCTGTTCGATGCGGCGATCGACGTCGGCGATCTGGACCTTCAAGGATTCGAGTTCGGATCGGCGGGAGATCAGGCCCATGGCGGCGGTGAGGGGGCCGACGCGGAGGGTGCCATCGGCTTCGAGGACGGCGCCGTCCTTGGTGACATAGCGCCAGCCTTCGGGGCCGGTGCGGTGCAGTTCCTGGGCATCGGCGAGGGTATCGACGATGGCGGTTCGGCCGAGGAGATAGTGGGCGATCGCGGCATCCTGGGGCTCGGCGATGACCAGATCGGCGGCCAGGCGGATCTGCTGCGGATGGCGGGTCCAATCGTAGACGTCGGAACGGTTCGCTGGAGAGTCGGGGGAGACGAGGGCGATGTCGGTGGGCCAGGGTTGGGAGAGCTCGGGGCTGGGGGAGAGAGTGGCGGTGGACCAAGCGGGGAAGGTGTAGAAGGGGGTGAGCTCGGCGGCGGAGGCGAAATCGTCGATTGCGTTCCACGTG
>JBLNDH010000220.1:0-22865 GCA_050261455.1 Bacillota bacterium | reverse complement strand
GACAAGTTGCCACGCGATATGCGAGCGGGCTTCGACGACATTGCGTCGAAGATGAATCCCTTCGCCAGCCGCAGCCAGCAGGATGCGATTCTCAACCAGGCCAGGCAATCGGCGCTGGCGGAAGTGATGCGGCGGTGGAAGGAAGTGCGGGACGCGGTGGTGATAATCGATCCGACGCGTGAACGCGGGCCGAACGGGGTGGAGCCGTCGGCCATGGTGAATCTGACGCTGCGTTCCAGCGAGAAGCCGGAGCGGCGCCTGGTGAACGCGGCGGCGAACGTCGTCGCGGGTGCCGTGGCCAACCTGAAATGCGAGCGCGTGAAGGTGGTCATCAACGGCCAGTCGTATCGGGTTCAGAGTCTCGATGACACCGGCGCGACCGCGAGCGGCGATGAGTATCTCGATCAGGTGCAGCGGGGCGAGCAGTACTACCGGGACAAGATCCTTCGGGAACAGCTGTCGCATATCGAAGGGGCTCAGGTTTCCGTGAGTGTCAAGCCCAACCTGGGGCGTAAGGAAACGGTGACGCACAAGTTCGATCCGAAGACCGTCAAGGCGACGCCGGTCAGCGAAGAGAGCCTGACGGAGGATACGAAGTCCTCGCAGAAGGCGACGGGTGAGCCGGGGATCGTGTCGAATTCGCCGCTGGACCTGGGGGAAGGTTCCAGCGGAGACAGCAGCAGCGGCACGACCGAGAAGACGAAGACCGACTATGTGGTCGATGCCGAAAAGACGGACGTCAAGAGTTGGGATCCGGGCGGCAATGTCGATGTCACCGGAGCGTCGGTGTTCATTCCGCGCAGCTACTTCAATCAGGTGTACAAGACCAGGACGCGGAGCACCACGGATGCGGATGACGCGACACTCAAGCCCATCATTGAGGCGGAGCTGGCCAGCCTGAAGCCGGGCATCAAGAAGTGCCTCGGCCTGGCGGCGGACGATGCCTTGCACATGGATGCGTACACCGACGTGGCCCCGCTGGCGATGGCGGCGCCGCAGGCGGCATCGGCATCGGTCTCGCTGCTGGTGACGGATCACGCCAAAGAGATTGCCTTGGGGGCGTTGGCGATCGTGAGCCTGTTCATGATGGTGACGATGGTGAAGAAGAACTCGCCGCCGCCGGTTGTGGCGCCGCCACCGGCGCCGAAGCCGTCGATGCTGCCGCATTCGGAAGAGGCGGTCGGTGAGGCCGTCGAGAGCAACGCGGTGCTCGATGGGATGGAGCTGGATGAAGAAGCAGTGAAGTCGCAGCAGATGGTGCAGCAGGTGTCGAGCCTGGTTGGTGAGGATCCCGACGCCGCTGCCGCAATGGTGAAACGTTGGATGAACCGCTCGTGAGTCTCGGGATGACTGAGGCGATGTATGACCAATGAGTTAACGGGAGTGCGTAAGGCCGCCATCCTGCTGATCTCCTTGGAGCAGGACAAGGCCGCGGAAATCCTCAAGCGGCTTCCGCAGGAAGCGATCGAGGAAGTCAGCCGTGAAATCGCCTCGATGGGCGAGATCCCGGTCGCTTCTCGGCGGGATGTGTTCAACGAATTCTACCACCTGGCCTTGGCGAATTCGTACATCGCCGAAGGCGGCCTGGAGTATGCCCGGGGGCTGCTGAAGAAGTCGCTGAGTGAGGACGATGCCAAGCGCGTTATTCACCAGGTGACGCAGCAGGTCCAGACCACGCCGTTTTCGTTCCTGCAGAAGGCCGAGAGTGAAAACCTCCTGACATTCATCCAGGACGAGCACCCGCAGACGATCGCGCTGATCCTGGCGCACCTGCCGTCGCAGAAGGCCAGCGAAATTCTCGTGGGCCTGCCGACGCAGAAGCAGATCGAAGTCGTCAAGCGGGTGGCGAACATGGAACAGACCAACCCCGAGGTCATCAAGGAGGTCGAACGCGGGTTGGAGCACCGTCTGTCGGATATCGTCAGCCAGACGTTCGAGAAGGCCGGTGGCGTCGATACGGTGGCGGAGATCCTCAACCTGGCCGATCGGTCCACGGAAAAGTCGATCATGGAAGGTCTCGAGGCCGAGGACCCCGATCTGGTGGAGCAGATTCGCCGCCTGATGTTCGTCTTCGAGGACATCCTGCTGGTCAACGACAAGGGCATTCAATCGGTGCTGAAGGAAGTGGACAACGAAGAGCTGGCATTGGCGTTGAAGACCGCCAGCGACGAGCTGAAGCAGAAGATCTTCAAGAACATGTCCGAACGCGCGGCACAGCTCATTCAGGAAGACATGCAGTACATGGGCCCCGTGCGAGTCAGCGATGTCGAGGCGGCCCAGCAGAAGATCGTGGATGTGGTCCGTCGGCTCGAGGACGCCGGCGAAATCATCATCGCCGGCCGCGGCGGCGAGAAGGAAATGGTGGTGTGAAGGAAGTTGCCAGTTGTTAGTTGCCAGCAGCTAACAACCCCGACTGGCAACAATTGACTGGCAACTACGAACTAACAACTGGCAACCACTCATGGGCTTGATCAAGGCGGGCAATGTGACGGCGAAGGCGACGGTGTTCTCGATGAAAGACATCGAGGATCACGCCAAAGCCCTTCTTTTACGTGCTCGGCAGCAGGCGGAGCAGTTGCTGGCGGCGGCCCAGGTGGAGGCCGAGGGGTTGAAACAGCAGGCCCAGGCGGATGGATTTGCCGAAGGGCGGCAAGAGGGGTTGACCAAGGGACGGGAAGAGGGGCTTAAGATTGGTCGCGAAGCGGCGTTGCAGGAGCAGCGTGAGCAACTGGCGAATTTGATCACAGCGTTAACAGGTTCGGTAACGCAGATCGATGTTTCGCGACGGGAACTCGAGGCGGCCGCGCTGAAGGATGTGATCCGCCTGGCGATTGCCATTGCCGAGCGGGTGACCAAGCGTCAAGGCGTGTTGGATCCGCAGGTCGCGATCGCCAACGTGACTGACGCGTTGCGGCTGGTGACCCATGCCTCGGATGTGCGGATCGCACTGAACCCGTCGCAGGTGACGACGCTTCAAGAAGTGCTTCCCCGCCTGAAGAGTCAGTGGCCGGCGCTGACGCACGTGGAGTTGATGGAGGACGAGTCGCTGGCTCCCGGGGGCTGCCGGGTGTTCACCGCCCATGGGGTGGTTGACGGGGACTTGGATGAGCAATTGAAGCGGATCGTGGCGGAACTGCTGCCGGAGGCGGAGGCGCGTCAATGAGCGTACTGAGCTCTCAGATCGACGCCGTCTGCAGTTCGATGCCCCTCCGGATTGTCGGGCAGGTGGAGGGGATTCGAGGCCTGACGATCGAAGCGTCCGACTTGCCCCTGCCGCTGGGCGCGATGTGCCGAGTTCACAGTTACGGGGGGCAGACTTCTTTGGCGGAAGTGATCGGATTTCACGAAGGATATACGCTCCTCATGGCGTTGAGCCCGCCGCAGGGCATGTCGCGTGGTGATCGGGTAGAGAACCTGACAACGGCGCCGCGGATCTGGTGTTCGGAGGAGCTTCTGGGGCGAGTGCTCAATGGTTATGGCCGGCCCATCGATGGCAAAGGCGATCTGGTGTTGTGCCAGTCGCGACGCATCGACGGCCGAGGCGCTCCGCCGCTGGAGCGGCGAAACATCGACACGCCGATCGCGACGAGCATTCGCGCAATCGATGGCCTGCACACCTGCGGCATGGGACAGCGTATGGGGATTTTCTCCGGCCCGGGTGTCGGAAAAAGCACGCTGATCTCAAGCATTGCCCGTCACAGCAGCGCCGATGTTTCGGTGATCGCCCTGGTCGGCGAACGTGGCCGCGAGGTGCAGGAATTCCTGGTCCACACACTGGGCGAGCAGGGGTTGGCGCGATCCGTGGTGGTGGTGAGCACCAGCGATGATCCGCCTTTGCTGCGTGTGCGGGCGGTGAAGGTGGCGGCCACGGTTTGCGAGTATTTCCGCGACCAGGGGCGAAACGTGCTGTTCCTGGTTGACTCGCTGACGCGGCTGTGCCAGGCGCAGCGCCAGATTGGTCTGGCTGCCCATGAACCGCCGGCGACGAAGGGCTATCCGCCAAGCGTTTTCTCGCTCTTGCCGGAGGTCCTGGAGCGAGCGGGACGAACCGGGCGGGGCTCGGTCACGGGCTTCTACTCAGTGCTGGTTGAAGGCGACGATTTCAATGAACCGATTGCCGATGCGGTTAAGGGCATTCTTGATGGGCATGTGTGGCTGAGCCGATCGTTGGCCAACCGCGGGCATTTCCCGGCGATCGATGTGCTGCAAAGCATCAGCCGTGTGCGCAGTGATGTGACCGACAAGGACCATCAGCGTGCCGCTCGGCGAGTGCTGTCGTTGCTGGCGACTTTCCAGGATATTGAGGACATGGTGAACATCGGCGCGTACGTGGCCGGCACCAACCCGGAATTCGACCTGGCGGTGCAGGCCCGGCCGAAGATTAATCAGTACCTCCAACAGGAGCCGACCTCGCCGAGTACACTGGAACAGGCTAAGCGGCAGCTGATGGACCTGGTGACGTGGATCGATCAGATGGAGAAGGTACTCAAGGCCCAGGCGGCGCGTGGACCGGCCCGCAACGGGGCGGCGACAGCGCCGGCTGCAAGGTGAGTGAACTGAAAGGCAAGGATGCCGCGATTTCGCTTCCAGCTTGAAGGGGTGCTGCGATACCGCAAGAGCGTCGAGCGCGATCGCCAGCGGCAGGTCGCGACCATTCAAAGCGAAATGCAGGTGCTGCAAAACGAACTGAAAGACATGGATCGGGTCGTGCAGGAAGCATCTGGCGAGTTGCGGAACAACCATCTGGTTGGGTCCCTTGATCTGAACTACTTGCTGGCGCACCGCCGTTTTACGGCGGCCATGCAGCGTAAGGCGATGGGATTGGCCCAGAAGATGGCGACGGTACAGCGGCGCTTGGACGAATCCCGCAAGGCCCTGGCGGAGGCAGCGGTTCAACGCAAGGTCATCGAGAAACTCCGCGAGAAACAGTATCAACGTTGGCTGGTTGCTCTCGACAAACGCGAGCGGGAGGAACTTGACGAGATCGGCATGCAGTTGAGTTACCGCCAAATGACATCGGAACTCCGGGCTGACGAAGAAAGCGGGGAAGACGCATGAAAAAGAAGCTCTGGGATGTTCTGATCCTCACGCTGGCCATGAACTTCCTGGTCGTGGCCGGTGGGGTTGGCTGGTTGTTCCAGCGCGGTGCGATCGACAAGGCGAAGATCCAGGCGATCAAGGCCATTCTGTTTCCTCCTCCTCCGCCGGCGGTGTCCATCGCAACGACACAGCCGGCCACGCAGCCGACGACGCAGCCGATGCTCAGGCTGGAGGAACTGCTGGACAAGTATGCGGGACGCCCGCCAGCGGAGCAGTTGGACTACATTCGCCGAGCGTTTGATTCGCAGATGGCACAACTGGAACGGGCCTACCGCGGCTTGATGGACCTGCGCCAGCAGGTGGAACTGGCTCAGCAGAAGCTCGACCGGGATCGCCTGGCGTTGGAAGAACAGCGGAAGAAACTCGAGGCCCAGGAGCAGGAATCGCAGCGACTGGCAGCCGACAAGGGTTTCCAGGACAGCCTGGCATTGTATCAAAGCATGCCCGCCAAGCAGGTCAAATCGCTGTTCATGACCATGGACGACAACACGCTCGTGCAGTACCTGCAGGCTATGGACAGCCGGGCAGCGGCGAAAATCACCAAAGAGTTCAAGACGCCCCAGGAGGTTGATCGTCTCAAGCGGGTTCTGGACCGATTGCGGCAGGTCCAGGCGCCAACGACGAATCCAGCCCAGGCAGCGGTGAAGGGATGAGTATGGCAGGGAAGATCGCAGCAGTTTCCACGGGATCGGCCAGTATCGCTGCTTGCGCCAAGGTAATTCCGGCGCCGGCCAAAGGCGTTCCGACCCCGAATGGGGATAACAAATTCAAGGATGCACTATCGCGTGCGATGCCCGCCGCGAAGAACACCCCATCCAAGGCCGCATCTGCGAAGAACACTGCTTCCAAGAAGGCAGACGCTCAGTCGCAGCCGACCCAATCGACGGAAGCGGAGCCCTCGAACAATGCTACGGAGGCTGAGGTGCTCACTGAGTCCGCGCAGTCCTCGGATGCCGCCGAATCCGCTGAAGCCAAGAAGCCTGCCAAACCATCCGGCCGCAAGAGCTCTTCTTCTGCCAAGGATCAGGAAACGTCTGCCGCCAGCGAGTGTTCCGACGTTGATCGGTATGCCGATGTGACGGCGAGCGGGGCCATTCAAGCGAATCCAACCGACGTTGTGCCGATCGATCCCTCACTGCCGGATGTTCAAGCAAGTGACACGGCTCCCTTACCGCCCGAGATTCAGTCGATTGTGCCATTGGGCACACAAACTGCCCCCGATGATTCGGCAAGTGGTACGGCAGCGGATCTGTCGGACATCGGCGTGCCATCGGCCGTCGATGAATCCAGCGAGGAGCCCTCGGCGTCTGCGAAATCGGATGTTTCCATCCCGGCGGAACAGGATCGTCCTGTAGCGACGGGATCGGGTATTCCCCTTGAAGCAGTCGATGCTGCGGAAAAGGGGGAAGTGGATGCGTCTGTAACCAGCGAGCTTCCGCCAACGTCGCAGGAATTGACCGCACGATCAGCGCAAGGTGCGACGTCGGTGCACGAGGAAAAGCGGATCCCGGCAGCGAAGGCCGACAAACTGCCGATGGCCGATCCGATCATTTCGTCGGAATCGGAGCAGGCACCCCAGACTTCGTTCGTGGACCCGGCGGCAGATGTCGATGGGCAGTCCGCCCAGGGGAATTGGGCGGGCGACCAGTTCAATGCGACGGCAGGCGATCAACCATTGTCTTCGGAAGTAGAGCAGGCATCGGCCCAACCCGAGTTTCAGCTTGGCGATCGTGTGTCAGCGGACCCTGCGATCGTGCCTGGCTCGACGAGCCATCCCTCGCAATCGCCCAAGCCGGTGGCGACTCCGACGCAGCCTTCGCTGGAGTCGCGGTTTGCCGAAATCAACCATCCGAAGATCGTGACGGCGGTCCGATCGGAGCTCCTGCCCAACGGGGGGACCATGCAAATGCGGCTGGATCCTCCCGAACTGGGAGCGATGCAGGTGCGAGTGGAAATGCGCGATGGCGTCCTGGCGGTCTCATTCCAGACCGTGAGCGACGATGCCACGCAGCTTCTCAGCCACAGCCTGCATCAGCTTAAGACGGCGCTGGAATCGCAGGGAGTGAGTGTCGAGCGGCTCCACGTCGAGCAGGTCCAGCGCGAAAAGCTCGGCGGGGAGATGTCCGAGGATGGCAGCCAGCAACAACAGCCCCAGGACCATGCGTCGCAGCAGGAGCAGCAGCGGCGGGAAATGCTCCAGCGTATGTGGCGGCGGCTGGCAGGAGACAACGATCCGCTCGATCTGATGGCTTGAAAACGCGCCGTTTCCGCGCGTCGCGGCGCATCCTTGGCGCGGCTGCAGATTACCACATCCGATTTTTCAACTGTGACATTCAACCCGGTCGAATGGAAGAAACATGACGACTCCGGCCGTTGATAGTTCGACAACTTCGAGTTCGAGTTCGAGCAAAACGACAACGAAGAAGGAGCTCAAGGCCGATGATTTCATCAAACTGATGATCACGCAACTGCAGCACCAGGATCCATCAGAGCCGATGAAAAACCAGGAGCTGTTGGCTCAGATGAGCCAGATCTCGCAGCTGCAGTCCAACACGGCCCTGCAGGAGACCCTCTCGAAGTCCAATACGTCGCTTCAGGAGACGCTCAAAGGATTGACGCTGCAGAATAAGCTTGGCTCGGCTGGGCAACTGATCGGGAAAATGGTCGCGGGCACCGATTCCGATGGCAAGTCGATCACCGGCCTGGTCAATTCGGTACGCGTGGAGAATGACCAGGTCCGGCTGGAACTGGACAACGGCAAGACGCTGGACCTGGATCATGTCACGCACATTGCTGCGGGGCCGAGCGGGACAAACGCGTCCTCTGGATCAACCACGCACCACGCGCCCGCTTGAACGTGGCGGTCAGCCATTGAAACGGTCTTCGCCAACGGATCGGATGGAGTACTATGGGATTGTCGAATGCCTTGTTCACCGGCCTCTCCGGCCTGAGTGTCAATCAGGCCAAGTTGAACGTGGTTGGCAACAACATCGCCAACACGAACACGGTCGCGTTCAAGAGCAGCCGCGTCCTCTTTAAGCCCCAGTTCTACGTGACGGACGCCAACGGTACTCAGCCCAGCGATGAGAGCGGCGGCACCAACCCAAGCCAGCGCGGCCTCGGTGCGGTGGTTGCGGCCGTTGACCGCAACCTCAATACCGGCTCCATTGAAACCACCGGCCGCGAAACCGACATGGCGATCGATGGCGAAGGCTACTTCATCGTTAAATCCGATGTGGTGAAATACACACGCGATGGCAGCTTCCACCTGAACGAGCAAAACCAGCTCGTGACGAGCGGCGGCGATCTCGTCCAGGGCTACGGCATCGATAAAGAATTCAATGTGGTCGCAGGGCAACTTACCAACATCACGATTCCGCTGAAATCGCTGACTACCGCTCAGGCGACCACCCAGGCGAGCCTCACAGGCACTCTCAACGCCAACGCGGCGCCCGCCAGCCTTGCGAGCGTCCTGACTACCTCGCCGATGACCATCGTAACCGCAGCGGGCGGTGGTACGCCCGACGAGGACACCCGCTTGATCAACCTGGCTTATGCCACTGATTCCGCCACGCCGATCTTTACCCTGGATGCCTCCGGCACCGCCACGCTCACGCTCAGCGGCACCAAGGGCCCGGACACTTCCATTGAGGAAAGCACTTTCACGATCACCGCCACCACCACGGTCGGCGACTTGATGACTTTCTTCCAAAACAATCTGGGCATCAATGCGACTGTCCCCGATGATGGCAACCCCGCGACGCCCACGCCCGGTGTCACCTTCGTGGCGAATTCCGACGAGGACATGCTGTTCAATATCACCGGAAATCTGGGCCTGGAAAACAAGCTGCAAATCAAGTTTGAGGGTTCCAGCAACCGCCTGGCTTTCACCGACGGCACCAGCTATGACAACCCGCCGCAGGACAGTTCTCGAACCAACACCATCGTCTACGACTCGCTGGGCACGCCCGTGACCGTTGACATAACGACGGTCCTGGAGAGCAAGGCTACCAATTCCACTACGTGGCGATTCTACGTCGAATCCCCCGATAGCGCCTCCGGGAGTCGGGCCATTGGGACCGGCACACTGACGTTCGATGGCAACGGTAGTCTGGTCAGTTCCACCGGAACGCGAATCTCCATTCCGCGCGATGGCACGGGCGCCGCTACCCCGCTGACGATTGATATCGATGTTTCCCAGGTCAAGTGCCTCAACAATGACACCTCGGCTTCGAAACTGAATCTGACGCCGCTCGATGGCTCCTCGTTCGGCACACTTGAATCGTTCAGCGTGGGCGAGGACGGGACCATCACCGGCAATTTCAACAATGGGACTACTCGTACGCTGGGGCAGTTGGCGGTGGCGATCTTTAACAACCCGCAGGCCCTGATCGATCGCGGCGGGAACATGTTCTCCGAAGGGCCCGGCAGCGGCGCGGCAATGGTCACCACGCCCACCAGTCTGGGCTCCGGGAAGATCCAGGCCCGCTCGCTGGAGATGAGCAATGTCGATCTGTCGGAGGAGTTCGTTAACCTGATCATCGCCTCGACCGGTTTCTCGGCCGCCAGCCGCGTGATCACCACGAGCGATCAATTGATCCAGGAGTTGTTGAACACCTCCCGATGATATGCCCCGCGCGCCGCTCGACACCGGCGGCGCCGGCAACGATCCCTTAGCCCTCGCGACAGGTGTTTATTCTGCTGTCGCGGGGGCAGTTTTGTAAGCGGTGGGGGGAAGACATAGAAACGGAAAGCAGAGGAAGTGGGGCGTTTGTTCGCTGGGAGTGATTATGATTCTCGTAACTCGAATGAACGGCCAGCAGTTTGTGGTGAATGCCGACAAGATCCGGTACATCGAGTCCACCCCCGACACCATCGTCTGCTGCGAAAGCGGTGAGAAGCTGATGGTGAAGGAGTCGCTGCAGGAAGTCATGCGTCGGGCCATTGAGTACGCCCGGACCATTCGCCGACCCATAACCGAATAGAGAACTCGAAGCACCGAGCGTCGTTTGCCGATAAAGGAGTGGACGGGCGGGGATGACCGCCACGTTATCGGACCTGTTGGCAAACGAACGAGACGCTCAAATGGCCGAAAAAGCAGAAAAGAAAGCGGAAGAAAAAGCGCCAGCGCCGGCGCCCCCCGCGGCTCACGCACCCGCCGGCCAAGGCACGGAAGGGAAGAAGGCCTCGGGTGGTCTGCTCAAGAGCACGCCGGTGCTCCTCGGCGTCGTCATGGTGTTGGAGGCCGGCATCATTTTCGCCGGCTTTAAAATGCTGGGCGTCGGAGCCGCCCCCGCCAGCGCGCAATTGGCGACGCAGGAAGAGAAGGGCGAGGGCGCGGCCGAAGGGGGCCATGGTGGCGGCCACGGTGCCGCCGGCTCGGGCGGCAAGGTCGATCCCAAGAAGGCCGTCGAATTGAAGGTCCTGGAGTTCAAAGCGCCCAACAAACAGAGTGGCCGCACTTACCTTTACGATCTGGCTATCTACATTCGGATCAAGGGCGAGAACAAGGCTAAAGTCGAGCCGCTGATTACCGAACGCGATGCGCTGATCAAGGACCGCATCCGCACCATCGTGGGACAAAGTGATCCGGAGAAGCTTGGCGGTTCCGAGCCGGGCTTGGAAACACTTCGCCGACAGGTCCGGCATCAGCTCGAAGAAATCCTTGGCGAAGGATTGGTCGAGGAAGTGCTGGTCCCTCGCTGCATTCCTTACCGTGCCGATTATTGAAGCTCGGCGGATCACCACCCCGTCTGTCCAGCCGGACCGGAACGCACCGGCAGGCTTGGCTCTTCGTCGGTGTTGGCTCACATCCGTTCGCGCAAATTCTGCCGCCCCCCTTGGTCTGCGTCCGTTGCATCTGGCTGGAATCGCTGGCGCAGTTCGGTTATAAAATACATGGAAGATCTCAAGCATCTCCTGTTCGCCAAGGATGGTGAATTATGGCTGAGGATCAGCCTCCTGTTCCCGATTCCACGCCTCCAACGAGTCCCCCAGCAGAAGCCGCAGGTTCTGCGCCGGCCGCAGCTGCTCCAGCTGCTGCTGCCCCCACTCCAGCCGCCGCCCCCGCGGAAGGCGCAGCGTTTGACCTGCCCAGTGATTCGTCGGCGAACCTGCCCGGGATCGACCAGGCGGCGATCGATGAAATCCTCAAACAGGCCAGCTTCGAGGATCCACCGCAAGCGGGTTCGTCTGCTGCGGCTGACAGTGGAGCTTCGTCGGCTCCGTCACTCCCGGCCGAAGAGCTTAAGCTGCCCGACTTTCAGCAAGTCATGAAGGAGGCCCAAGTCAGCAGTGTTGATCTGCTGCGTGATGTGGACCTCAATGTGAAGATCGAACTGGGACGCGCACACATGCTCGTCGAGGATGTGTTGAAACTGACCGAGGGATCGGTGGTTGAACTCGACAAGCTGGCCGGCGACCCGGTCGATGTCTTCGTCAACGAACGACTGGTGGCTCGCGGCGAGGTGCTTGTCCTGAACGACAACTTCTGCGTGCGGATCAACGAGATCGTCGCCGGCGCCAAAGACGAAGAGCTCTGAACGGGGCGGGGTCCATGATCAGCACATGCAGGCTCAGTCTGGTGGTGTGGTGGGGGGGGCTATCGCTTCTGTTATGGATTGCCTCTGCTCAGGTTTCGGCTGCGGGAGCGAGATCTGCCACGGCGGTGGCCGCAACAACCCAACCCGCTGCGCCCGTCTCAATTTCAACATCCGCCAGTCGATGGGAAGCCACCGAGATTGGTCGATTGCCCAGAAGCACGCCTGATCACCCCGTGACGGCTGGGTCCACTTCCTCTTCTTATAGCCTCTGGCGTCTGATCGGGGCGATGGCGGTGGTGTTGCTGATGATCTTTGCGGTCCGCTGGTTCGGGCGGCGGTTCCTCGGGCTCTCGTCGGTACACGATTCTTCAGGGGTTATTCAGGTGTTGTGCAGATCGCCCCTGTCGCCGAAGCAGCGGCTTCTGCTCGTGCAGGTGGGACGGCGAATTGTCCTGGTGGCCGACTGCGGCACCCAGATGAACGCCCTGTGCGAAATCACCGATCCCGATGAAATCGCTGCCCTGGCCGGACAAATCCAGCAACGCAAGACCGACTCTTCGACAAATGCCTTCCTGTCGCTGGTGGGCCGGGCAAGCACGCAATTCGAGGAAGCGGAGAAACCCTCGCAGGAGCCGACCGGTTCGGCCCCCGCCGGGCAAGACGCCGATCTGCGATTGAACGGCATGCGTGAAGAACTCAATGGGCTCATGGAGAAGGTCCGTGGACTTTCGCGCCATTTCCGGCGGGATTGAGCTTCGATGTGGCAAGGGCCTTGTCATGGCAGTGACGCAATGATTCTGGGCGTACGATGAGAAGGGATGCTCTGGTCAGTCCGATGTTTTGGCTGTGGCTGCTGCCGCTGGTGCTGTTCTGCGCCCCGTTGGCGCACGCCCAATCCGGCACGACCGCGACCACTCCCACGCCTCCCTCTTCGCCCAGTGTTGCCAATACCACCACCGCCACGCGTTCGCCGGGCGAGTCGGATTCCCTTCGCTCCATGCAACTGCCCGATTTGAGCCGGCGCGAAAACTTCTCGGCGGCCCTGCAGATTGTCGTCCTGCTGACGGTTCTCTCCTTGGCGCCGGCCATCCTGATCATGATGACGAGCTTTACGCGCATCGTCATCGTCCTGTCGCTGTTGCGTCAGGCCATGGGCAGCGCTTCGCTTCCGCCCAATCAGGTGCTGATTACGCTGGCTCTGTTCATGACCTTCCTGATCATGGGGCCGACGTTGCAGCGGGTGAACAGCGACGCCCTTCAGCCCTATATGGAAGGCCGCCTCAGTCAGAAAGACGCCCTGGACCGCGCCCAGACGCCGCTTCGCGAGTTCATGATCAGCCAGATCGAACACAGCGGCAATCAGGAGGATGTGCTGCTGTTTACCGACTTTCTCAAGCAGCCCGAACCCAAGACCTACCGCGAAGTTGGCACGATGACGCTGATCCCGGCGTTTATGCTCAGTGAACTGAAGACCGCGTTCTTGATGGGATTCAAGGTTTATCTGCCATTTTTGATCATCGATATGGTGATCTCCGCGATTCTCATCAGCATGGGCATGATGATGTTGCCGCCGGCGCTGATTTCGCTGCCCTTTAAGCTGCTGCTTTTTATACTTGTTGATGGTTGGCGCTTGATTACGGGCAGCCTCATGGGTAGTTTTATATAGCTGTTATAGGACGCGAACGGGCCGCGCTTCATGGATGGAGCGCCCGAGTGGGTAATGGATGTTCCCCTCGATCAACCGCTCAAATCGCGTAAGGGCTCAGTGGTGGCACTCAAGGAAGGGTGTGAGCTGTGACTGTGGATCAAGCAAGCGATCTGATCCGTGAAACCCTGCTCTTGGCGCTGGTTGTCGGTGCGCCATTGCTGGTGGTCGGATTGGTCGTGGGCCTTGTCATCTCTCTCTTCCAGGCGGTTACTCAGATCCAAGAGCAAACGCTTGTCTTCGTGCCCAAAATCGTCGCGATGATCGCGGTGGCTGTGATTGCCATGCCCTGGCTCGCGACACAATTGATGGAGTATGCCACCAAGATGTTCTCGGGTGGACCCCTGCCGTAGGTGTGGGATCTGCGGCAGGTGATGGTGATCGAATCGGGCACGAACGCCGGGCGCGCCATATCTGGGAAGAAGTGTAAGCAGCATGTCGTCGCAGTGGGTCTATCAACTTCTGCCTGCTTTTGTGCTGGTCGTTTTCAGACTGGCCGGAATGATGCTGGCTGCGCCGCTCTTTGGTAGCGCGCGGGTGCCCAAGCGGGTCAAGTTGATGTTTGCCCTCGTCCTCGCGGCGGGGCTCGCCCCGTCCATCCCGACTCCTCCGTTGCCCGGCTCCACTTGGCAACTCGCCGCGGGAATCCTCGGCGAATTGCTGTTTGGCCTGGCCATCGGATCGGCGCTCTCCTTTGTCTTCGTCGCCGTCAGCTGGGCCGGAGAAATTATCGGCCAACAGATGGGTTTGGGTTTAGGCCAGGTTTTTGACCCGCAATTTGGCCAAAGCGGGTCCGTGGTCGGCGACCTGTATTTCATGCTCACGCTCGTGATCTTCCTGTGTATCCAGGGGCACCACGCATTTCTTCGTGGTGTGCGTGACACCTTCGACTCGCTGCCGCTATTGGGAGTGGCCCTGGATCTGAACCTGCTGGATTTGGTGACGGGCCTGCTGCAGGCGGCCACGGCGATGGCGATGCAACTGGCAGCGCCGACGCTCGTCGCCATGCTCATCACCGACGTGGTGTTGGGCTTCCTGAGTAAGACCGTCCCGCAGATCAACATCATGAGTGCGGGACTTTCGTTGCGTGCGATATTGGGCCTGCTGGTGCTGATCGTTGGGCTGGCGTTGACCAGCGATGTGATCAGCCAAGGCATCACGGATTCGTTGCGGGAAATCGCCCGGGCATGGCAAACCCTGCCCCCGCGGGTTTCCGCTTAGCTGAAGCGAGCCAAGGATGGCTGAGGATCTCGGAGATCGAACAGAAGCACCTACGCCGCGGCGCCGCGAGGAAGCACGCGAGCAGGGGCAGATCGCGCGCAGTCCCGATCTGACCGCGGCGGTTCTCCTGTTGGGATTCCTCCTGTTGATGCACTCCTTTGGCTCCGGGCTCATCGGGGCGCTGCAAGCCTTGATGAAGGAGCTCCTCTCGCCCGCTTCGCTCTCGCAATTCAACACCAACGTGCTCGGCCCGACGCTCATCCGCGCCCTGCTCCTGGTCGGTGGTGCCGTAGCGCCGCTGCTGCTGGGCGGCGTGATCATCGCGATCATCGCCAATCTCCTCCAGGTGGGGTTCTTCTTCAGCGGCAAACGCCTGCAGCCCAACTTCGGTCTGATCAACCCTCTCCAGGGATTCTCCCGACTGTTCGCCGCCGAAGGGTTCATGCACATGGTCATGAACCTGCTGAAGATGGCGCTGGTCGTTGCTGTCGCCTGGTCTGCCACCCGCGATCGCGTCGATCAGATCATCGGCATCCAGCAGCTGGACTACATGCAGGCCTTCGGCCTCGGCGCCTCGATCATCTACGCCATCGGCATCCGCGTAGCCCTGCTCCTGCTGGCTCTGGCCATCCTCGACTATGGCTACCAGAAGTTTCATACCGAGCAGAAGCTCAAGATGACCAAGCAGGAGATCAAGGAAGAGATGCGGCGGATGGAAGGCGACCCCAAGATCAAGCAGCGCCGCCGCCAGCTCGCCATGCAGTTGCTCTCCAAACGGCTCAAACGCGACGTCCCCACGGCGGACGTGATCGTCACCAATCCGACTGAATTCGCCATTGCCCTCAAGTACGACGCCGCCACCATGCACGCCCCCAAGGTCGTCGCCAAAGGCCAAGGCCACATGGCCAAACGCATCCGCGAAATCGCCATCGAGCATGGCATCCCCATCATCGAACGCAAGCCCCTGGCGCGGGCGCTCTACAAGCTCGTAGAGGTGGGTCAGGAAATCCCCGAGCAGTTTTACTCCGCCGTTGCGGAGATTTTGGCTTATGTGTATGAGCTGACCGGAAAACTTCGACGGAAATCAGCTGTTCAAAGGAGCTTAATGTAAAACGGGTGAGGTCCGCTTCGGCGGACCTGCCTGTGCAGGTTTGATGTTGTCATGGCCACCGCAGTGCTGTCCAACCCGGTTTTGCAGCGGATCCACGAGAGCCGCGGGCTGATCTTCCCGATCGCGTTCATCAGCCTGCTGTTCGTGATTCTCGTGCCGCTGCCTCCTGGCATCATGGACATTCTGCTGGTGCTCAATCTCAGCATCTCCGCGATCATCCTCGTCACCACCATCTATGTGCGGTCGCCGCTCGAATTCTCCGTCTTTCCCTCGCTGCTGCTGGCGGTAACCCTCTTCCGTCTCGTGCTCAATGCCGCCACCACCCGTCTAATCCTCACCGCCGGCGATCGCGGCGGCGACGCCCTCCACGGTGCCGGCGAAGTCATCCTCACCTTCAGCAATTTCGTTGCCAGTGGCTCGCTGGTGGTCGGTGTAATCATCTTCACCATCATCGCCGTCATCCAGTTTGTCGTGATCACCAAGGGTGCCACCCGCATCTCCGAAGTCGCCGCCCGCTTCACCTTGGATGCCATGCCCGGCAAGCAGATGGCGATTGATGCCGACGTGAATGCCGGTGTGCTTAACGAAGCCGAGGCCCGCCGCCGCCGGGCCGAAATCGCTCAGGAAGCCGATTTTTACGGCGCCATGGACGGTGCCAGCAAATTCGTCCGCGGCGACGCCATCGCCGGCATCATCATCGTCATCGTCAACATCCTTGGCGGTCTCTATATCGGCATCTTCCAGCACGGCTGGAGCATCCTGGAATGCCTTGAGATCTACACCAAGCTCACCATCGGCGATGGCTTGGTCAGCCAGGTCCCTGCGTTCATCGTGTCGCTCGCCTCGGGACTGATCGTCACCCGCGCCAGCGGCCGCACCAACCTCGGCGAAGATATGCTCTCGCAGATCTTCTCCAAGCCCAAGGCCCTGGCCATCACCGCCGCTTTCCTCGGGATCATGTCCCTGACGGACCTGCCGAAGATTCCCCTGTATACCGTCGGCATCTGCTGCGGCGGCATCGCCTTCATCCTCACCCGCAGTGAGAAGAAGGCCGCCTCCATCGCCGCCACCCAGGAACGCGAGAAGGCCGCCAAGAAGGAACCGGAAAAGGTCGAGAAGCTCCTGGATTTGGACACCATGGAACTGGAGATCGGCTATGGCATCGTCCGCATGGTCGATCCCGCCAAAGGTGGCGATCTGCTCGATCGCATCAGCATGATCCGCCGGCAGATGGCCACCGAGCTGGGCATCATCGTCCCGCCGATCCGTATCCGCGACAACCTGCAACTGTCTGCCAACGACTACCTCGTCAAGATCAAGGGGCAGACCGTTGCCCGGGGCGTCGCCTATGCCGAGCAGTTCTTGGCAATGGACAGCGGCGCGACCACCGGCCCGATCACCGGAGCCGAAGCGACTGTCGAGCCGGCGTTCGGACTGCCGGCCTACTGGATCACCGAGTCCCAGCGTGCCCAGGCCGAGCTGCTCAATTACACCGTGGTGGATGCCACCAGCGTTGTGGCGACGCATCTCACCGAGGTCATCAAGGCCCATTCCTACGAACTGCTTACCCGCCAGGAGGTCAAGAATCTCCTGGACAACCTCAAACAGCGCGTGCCGGCTCTGGTCGAAGAGACCGTCCCGACGCAGATCAAGCCCGGCGAACTGCAGAAAGTCTTGCAGAACCTCCTGCGCGAGCGTGTTCCCGTCCGCGACCTCGAGACCATCCTCGAGACGCTGGGCGACTTCGCCTCTCGCACCAAGGATCTCGATGTCCTCACGGAATATGTCCGCAACTCGCTGGCTCGCGGCATCTGCAAACAGTACGTCGATGATCGCGACCGGCTGTGGTGCGTTACGCTCGATCCGGCATTGGAAGACTTGATCAATGGACATATCGAGCGCAGTGATCGCGGCATCAGCAACACGATGCCGCCCAAGACCGCCCAGCAGATCGTGCAGCAGATCGCAGCCAAGACCGCGGAACTGACCCAGACCGGCCGCCAGGCGGTGGTGCTGTGCAGCCCGCAGATTCGGCAGACCTTGCGGCGCATGATCGAGTCCAGCCTGCCGCATACAGCGGTGCTGGCCTACAACGAAGTGGTTCCCGAAGTGACGGTTGAGGCGGTTGCCATGGTGGGTATGAATGGGTGAGGCTATGCAACTGCGAACCTTTACAGCACCGACGATGGCCGAAGCCCTGCAGCAGGTGAAGCTGCAGCTGGGGTCCGACGCGGTGATCCTGCACACGCGAACCTATCAGCGGCGCCAGTGGCTCGGGCTGCGAAAGCGGGAAGTCGTCGAAATCACGGCCACCAACGATGTACGTGTGCCGGCTCGGCGTGTCACCGCTGCCAAACCATCCGCTTCGGTTTCGCAGCCGCGTGCTGCCGCAATGTCCTCCTATCCCAAGGCAACGCCTGCTCAGCAACTCCTGCAGACTCCCGCTGCCACCAACGCCGCCCTGTTGGGCCTCTCCCAGGAGATGACCGACCTCAAGTCCATGGTCCTGGACCTGGTCAAGGAGACCCGCGCCCAGCGAACTCCCCAGGTCTCCGAAGATCTGTTCGAACACTACGTCCACCTCATCCAGAACCAGGTGGCCGAAGAGGTGGCCGTCCAGATCGTCAAAAGCCTGCAAACCAAGCTCCGCCCGGAACATCTCAAGAACGGCGATTTCGTCCGCGAAAAGATTGCCGAACAAGTCGAACGCATGCTGCCCACTGCCGGCCCCATCGTCCGCACCAAGACATCCGGCCCGCATGTCGTGGCTCTCATCGGGCCCACCGGTGTCGGCAAGACGACCACCATTGCGAAGCTCGCGGCCAATCTCAAACTTCGCGAGCGACGTCGCGTCGGCCTGATCACCATCGACACCTACCGCATTGCTGCCATCGATCAGCTCAAAAAGTATGCCGACATCCTCGGCTCGCCCCTGCGTGTCGTGAACTCCCCCGAGGATCTTCGCGACGCCATCCAGGCGATGAACGATTGCGAGTTTGTCCTCATCGACACCGCGGGCCGCAGCCCCACCGATGCGCTCAAGCTCAACGAACTGAAGAGTTTCCTCAACGCCGCCCGCCCCGACGAGGTGCACCTGGTCCTTTCTACGACGGCTAGCCAGGAGTGCATCGAGTCTGCCATTGCCCGCTTCGGCGAGGTGCGCGTTGACAAGATCATCTTTACCAAGCTCGACGAAGCCGTTCACGTCGGGGTTGTTCTTAATGTGGTCCGAAAAGTGAACAAGTCTCTCTCGTACATCACCACCGGACAGGATGTGCCCAACGACATCGAGGTTGGCCGTCCTAAGAAACTGGCGCAGCTCATCCTCGGCGATCTGCTGACTGACGGCGCTGCCGATTCCAAACTGCAGGTGGCCGGCACCGTGGGAGGTGGTCTATGACCGTCATCGATCAAGCCACTCATTTACGGACCATGGTCATGCAGCGGCCGCGGGCCAGCGTCGTCGCGATCACCAGTGGCAAGGGCGGCGTCGGCAAAAGCAACATCGCCGTCAATCTCGCCATTCAGTTCTCCGCTGCGGGCAAGGATGTTGTCTTGCTGGACGCGGACCTCGGCCTGGCCAATGCCGACGTGCTCTGCAACCTCGACCTGCCCTGCAACCTCTCGCATGTCATCGCACGCAAGAAGGAAATCCGCGATGTGATCGTGCGAGCCCCCGGGGGATTCCGATTGATCGGCGGCGCCTCGGGCTTGGCACGCATGGCCGATCTCAGTGATTTCGACCGCCAGCGTCTTGTTGATTCGCTGGCCGAGGTCGAACACCAGGCCGACATCATCCTGATCGATACCGGCGCCGGCATCAGCCCCAATGTTCTTTCCTTCACCCGTGCTGCCGACCATGTGCTGATCGTGACCACCCCCGAGCCCACCGCCATCACCGATGCCTATGCCATGGTCAAGGTCGTCAGTCGTGATGGCCAGCCGCGGCGCATCAGCCTGTTGGTGAACCAGGCTCGGTCCATCAGCGAAGCCCAGGTGGTTTACGACCGCATTGCTCGAGTCGCCAAACAGTTCCTCGGCATCAGCGTGCATGACGCCGGCTATGTCAGCGCCGACGACACCGTTGTGGCCGCGGTTCGCCGGCGCGTCCCGTTCGTCCTGGGCGCCCCTCGCTGCGCTGCCAGCCTCGGCATCGCCCAACTGGCCGTTCGCCTGCAGCAAGGGGTCGTCGCCAACTTGGGTTCCGGAGGTTTCTTCCACCGCATTGGGCGGTGGTTCAGGAGATAACACGATACACTGAGCCAAGCACTCAGCACTTGGAATTGAGCACTTAGGCTATCCATGCCGAACCGCATTGCCGCCAGCCTCGCACTCGTTGCCTTTGCCATGTGCCTCCTCGTGGGCCTGCAGGCGGGCAACACGTTTTCGACAACAGTCCTGCGGGCGCTGCTGGCAATGGGCGGAACTTATGTTATCGGACTGGTGCTCGGCATGATGGGCGACCGGATGGTTGAGGAAAACCTGAAGGCCGAAGAGGAAAAATCGAAGAATTCGAGCCAGAAAATGGAGACAAACGACCGATAAACGGAATTGGTGTCCTGCGCCGCGCTTGGACTGACCCGTCTTGATGCGGAGGGGCCGATTTCGATGCGTCGTTAGCCCATGGATCGGGAGTAGAGAGCTATGGCTAAACGCGAAGCTCGCGATATCAAAGAAGTCTGGATCGAGTACAAGAAGACTCGATCCGAGTCGCTGCGCAACTACCTGATGGAGAACTATCTCCATCTCGTGCGCTACAACGCTGAACGCATTCACGCGAAACTGCCCGATGAGGTTGAACTGGACGATTTGATGTCCGCGGGCATCTTCGGGCTCATGGATGCGATTGCTGCGTTTGATCTCGACCGGGGCGTGAAGTTCGAGACCTATTGTGCCCCGCGTATCCGCGGCGCGATTCTCGACGAACTGCGTTCCATGGACTGGGTCCCTCGCCTCGTCCGCAGCCGCGCCCACAAGCTCGAGGGTGCCAGCAAACAACTCGAAGTCGAACTCGGCCGCGCGCCCACCAATGACGAGATCGCCAAACGCCTGCAGATCTCCATGGGCGAATTCGAAAAGATGGCCAAGGATGCCAGCGCCGTCGGCCTCGTCTCCCTCTCCCGCAAGTGGTTCGAAACCGATTCCAACAAGGACGTTCGCGAAATCGATGTCCTGGAAGACAAACGCGGCGCCGACCCGGTGCGCGAAATCCAACGCAAGGACCTCAAGGAACTGATCACCAAGGGCCTGTCCCGTGCCGAACGCCTCATCATCATCCTCTACTATTTCGAGGAAATGACCATGAAGGAGATCGGCGCGACGCTGGACCTCTCCGAATCCCGCGTCAGCCAGATGCACAGCTCGATCCTCATGCGTCTGAAGGCGCAGATGGCGGATCGGCGCAAGGAACTCACCCAAGCGGCCGCTACCTGAAAAGTTCCAACGCACTCACGCCAGCTTGAATCGCTCACATGGGCCCAACCAGATGGTTGGGCCCGTTTCGTATGGAGTCGCCTAACCGCGTCGCGTTGGCTCGAAGAGCCCAGCCGTGCTCTGGCATCTGCGGCGCGACTGGATGATGCTGAGCCTGCCAATAAGCCGACAGACTGGCACACGTATGGGCGTACATGGCCCAAACGTTCGCAATCGATTCTGGCCCGCCCACATCGAACGGGAAAACCCATCCAAGTTTGTTTTGCCAATCAAACGTTTGCTATCACGCCGTAATCCGGACCATTCGTGCAGGCCCGTGAATAGGCACACGGATTGCACAAGCTTGCCGGTATTATGGTCGTCCGTCGCATCGCTAATGCGGCGTGATGTACTGGCTGTGCTTGTCCTCATCAGAGGGGGGGCAGCACAGACGCCCTGATCCACTGCCGCAGCGATGGGGGTACCCCGACGGATATCGGCTGACATGGCGGCGCGGATGCTCCCGCTGCCTGCGTGATCCATTGGTCTCACCGCTTGATGTGACCCCGGAGGAAATAACCATGTCAATCTCAACCCTATTCTGGGCGCGGTCGTCGTTCCACTCCCGTCAACGTTCTCAGTGTGCCGCGGCGTCGGCGCGGGCACGGATGCCAATCGCGACAGGCTGTGTTTCACGTTGGATCGAGTTGCTGGAGTCACGCCAGTTGCTTGCCGCGTTTCCGGCCGAGGTGCATATCAACTTCCAACCGCCCGGTACCCCGGCCCCTTCCGGGTACTTCGTTGACAGTGGCAAGCCGATGGGCAATCGCGGGAATGGGTTGGTGTACGGCTGGAACCAGAGCAACTACACCTATCAACAGCGCAACTCGCCCCTTTCGCCTGATGTACGCTACGACACCTTCGTTGGCATGGACAGCACGAGTCTGGCTTGGTTCATACAGGTCCCCAACGGCCTGTATCAGGTGCATGTCGTAGCAGGCGACCCGTCCTATGCTGGCAGTGTTCTCCGCGTCAATGTCAAAGGTACGACCGTGATTGCGGCAACAACCACCGCCAGCAAGCCATGGGCTGAAACCACCGTCACGGTCAGTGTGAGCAATTACCTGCTCAGAATCTCCGGCGCACCTGGCTCGCAACATAATACCCTCGATTTCGTTGACATTGTCCCCATCGTCAATCGCCCGGATGCCCCCCCAGCTGTGACCGCCACCGCGGCCTCCGACCGCAGCATTGAATTGGCCTGGGTGGTGCCCGCCGGCCCAATCAGCAGCTACCTGCTTGAGCGATCCACCGATGGCGTCAATTGGTCCGCCGTGGTGTCGCTTCCTCGCGATGTCACTCATTACACCGATAACGGCCTGACCGAAGGCACCCCCTATTCATACCGCGTGCGTGCGATCAATGCGAAAGGGGGGTCCGATCCTGTAATTGCCACGGCCACCACACTCCTGGCTGCGCCAACTTCTCTGCAAGCCAAATCCTTTGCCAATGTGCCACACATCGCCTTGAGCTGGACCGACAACTCAACGCACGCGACTGGCTACATCATCGAACGCTCCGCGGATGGCGCCAGCTTCGCCGAGATTGCCCGGGTTGGCCCCGATGCCACGACCTACGACGATATCCCTCTCACCGCCGGTACCACCTACACGTACCGTGTTCGCCCGTATGGTCCGGCCCAGGGACTGGCAGCGACCGCCGCGGCCCAAACGACTGATTTCCGGGTCTTTGAGAACACGTACTTCACCAACAA
>JBLNDH010000219.1:0-8881 GCA_050261455.1 Bacillota bacterium | reverse complement strand
ATCCAGAATATCGACAAGCTGCCGCCGGTCTTCCAGGGGATTTCGCGGGCATTGTCGCCGCGGGGACGGCTGGTGTTGGTGATGATGCATCCGTGTTTTCGCGGGCCGAAGTACACCAGTTGGGGCTGGGATGAAGAGCAGCAGACGCAGTATCGTCGGGTGGATCGGTACCTGCTGCCGCGGAAGGAGCCAATCGTCGCCCATCCCGGGAAGAAGACGGGAGAGTACACCTGGACGTTCCATCGGCCGCTGCAGACGTACGTGAAGGCATTGCGCGGGGCGGGGCTGCTGGTCGAGGCCTTGGAGGAGTGGCCGAGCCATAAGACCAGCACCTCGGGGCCACGGGCGCCGGCGGAGAACGTGGCACGGGAGGAGATTCCGATGTTCCTGGCGATCCGCGCGATCAAGATCAGCCCCAAAGGTGAATCGTGAGGGGTGGGACTCTTGGCGCAGGTCACGCCTGCCGCGCGTAATTGAAAATTGACAATTGTCAATTGATAATTGTCAATTAAGCGGGGAAGATACTGTTTGCGGGGGCCTGCTGTTTGCGCGTGCACCGCCTATCCAAACCTGTCACATCGGTTTATCATTTCTCCATCCATCGAAAGGGCCCGCATGGCATCCAACAACCTCTCTCGTCGTGACGCTCTCTCGCTATTCGCCCAGACAGCTTTCGGCGCTGCTCTGCTCTCCGGCTGCGCCTCGGTCAATCGCGAGGTTCAGAATCGCCCTCGGCCGAACATCATTTACATCATGTCGGACGATCACGCGTTCCACGCCCTCTCCTGCTATGGCAGCCGAATCAACCAGACCCCCAATCTCGATCGCATCGCCAACGAAGGCATACGCTTCGACAACTGCTTCTGCACCAATGCCATTTGTGGCCCCAGCCGCGCCACCATCCTCACCGGCAAGTATTCCCACGTGCACCGCTTCACCCAAAACGGGACCACTTTCGACGGCTCGCAGCAGACTTTTCCAAAACTGCTTCAACGCGCCGGCTATCAGACCGCCATCATCGGCAAGTGGCATCTCACGTCCGATCCCACCGGCTTTGACTACTGGTGCATCTTCCCCGGCCAGGGCCGCTACCGCGATCCCGAGTTCATCGACATGGGCAAGAAGACCGTCGTTAAAGGCTATGTCACCGACATCCTCGCCGACAAAGTCATCGACTACATCAAGAATCGCGATCAGAGCCGCCCCTTCTGCCTGATGTATCACCAGGAAGCGCCGCATCGCCCCTGGCAGGTCGATGCCAAGCATCGTGACCTCTACGAAGACCAGGCCATTCCCACGCCGCCCACCTTCAATGACGATTGGTCCAATCGTGCCACGCCTGCGCACGATCAGGACATGACCATCGCCAAGACCCTCGACAAAACCGACCTGAAAGAGACGCCCCCGGCCGGCCTGGCACCCCAGCAACTGAAGGAATGGCGCTATCAGCGATTCATCAAGGATTACCTCCGCACGATTGCCTCGATCGATGACAACGTCGGGCGTCTGCTCAAATTCCTCGACGAACAAGGCCTCGCCGACAACACCATCGTCATCTACACCTCCGACAACGGCTTTTTCCTCGGCGACCATGGCTGGTTCGACAAACGCTTCATGTACGAACAGTCGCTTCGCGTTCCCTTCATCGTTCGCTACCCCGGCGTCATCAAGCCCGGCTCCGTCAACAAGGACATGATCATCAACGCGGACTTCGCCCCCACTTTCCTCGACTACGCCGGCCATCCGGTGCCGCGGGACATGCAGGGGCGTTCGCTGCGTCCTTTGTTCGCCGGGCATACGCCGTCAAACTGGCGGCAGAGCGTCTATTACCATTACTACGAATTCCCCGCGCCGCACCATGTCCATCCCCACTATGGCGTCCGCACGGAGCGGTACAAGCTGATCTACTATTACACGCTCAACGAGTGGGAACTGTTTGACCTGAAGCGGGACCCGCGCGAGCTAAAGAGTGTGTACAACGACCCCGCGTATGCCAAGATACGCTTGGAAATGGCGGCCGAGTTGCAGCGGCTGCGTACGGAATTGAAGGACGATACGCCGAAAGCCAAACCGGCGACGCAAGCCGTCGCGGAATAGTGCCCGCAGAAAAAAGCGACGGCCGATGCGATGTATGCATGGGAACCGAAAGGTGCTTTGTCATGATGAGCCCCAAGCCTGCCTGGCTTCGCGATGAACTGGTTCAAGTCGGGACCGATTACTCGGACCCGGCCAACGTCGAGGCCTACGAGGCCCGGCATCTTCGCTACCGTAATGTTGAGCAGGAGAACGCTCGCGTTTTCGACGCGCTGAAGCTGACCACGGAGAGTACGGTGCTCGACATGGGCACCGGGACCGGCTTTTTCGCGCTGGCTGCCGCCCAACGCTGCGCCCGCGTCTTTGCGGTGGATGTTTCATCCGCCATGCTCGACTACGCCCGCCAGAAGGCCCGGCGCGCCAACCTCACCAACATCGAATTCCACCCCGGTGGCTTCCTCACCTACAACCATACCGCGGCCCCCGTTGATGCCATCGTCTCTCAAGTGGTCCTCCATCACCTGCCCGATTTCTGGAAACAGATCGGCCTGCAACGCCTGACCAAGATGCTCAAACCCGGCGGCAAGTTCTTCCTCATGGACGTCGTCTTCTCTTTCCCCACCGCCGATTACCAAAACTTCTTTGATTCCCTTGTTTCCTCGATCGCCCGCAATGTCACCGAGCAGTTCGCCCGCGATTTCGAGCGGCATTTCAGCGACGAATTCAGCACGACCGACTGGATCATGGAAGGCCTGCTTCGCCGCGCGGGTTTTACGATTGATACCGTCACCTACAAAGATGGATACCTCGCCCAGTATCTCTGCACGAAGCAATAAGCCGCGCGCATAGAAGAGTGGCATGGGCGGCTCGCCCATGCATTCCCATCAGTGCTCTCCCCGCTACAAACAATCATCGGTGTGTATCTGTACCCCATCCGTGGCAAAACAAAAACGTAGCACGAGCATCTTGCCCGTGCGCGTTTCTGATCTGCGTTTATCCGCGTTAATCCGCGGCTCCGCTTCTGCCTAACTTCAAGAGCAACTCCCGCGTTACCGCGGTCATCGCTTCCGCATAGTTCTTCCGATCGTATACCTCAAACCGCATGATCCGATGTCCCGCCCCGTACTTGATCGCCGCCGTATCCGACACCTCCACGTTCACCGGCCTAAACCCGAATATGGGCTTCTCGCCTCCCAGTTCCTTCATCGGCCGATAGACCCACCTCTCGCCCTCGCGCACGATGGCCTGATCCGCCAGCGCAGTGAACACCGCGGTGCACCACAGGTTTCGGCTCCCCGCCAGCACACGCTGCTCGCGGGCAGGGTCGATGGGGCGATCCAAGAACTCGATCGGCTCGCCGAGGGCCAGCGGTGCCTGGCGATTCACCTCCAACGCATAGATGAAATACTGCATCAGCCGCGGCGAGCATCCCTTGAGCAGATCCGCATGCCTGGCCACCCAGAACGACGCACCCCCCTCGTTTTTCAGGTCGCCGCCATCCATGCATGGGACCCAATAGATCGGCAAACCCGATCGCATGATCGCCACATATGCCTGTGGATCGAGCCGCACATTCCATTCCCGGTAATCCTGGTGCTGCTCGGAGGCCTCGCCAATGAAGATCATGAGCTTGGCGACTTTGCTGCGGAAAAGGGCCGGTTCGCGGTTGAAAGCCGCCGCCACATCGCGCATGCTGCCGATGCAATCGATCACGACGGGCGTGGGTGATTCCCGCAGCGTCTTGAGGATCAGTTCCACACCCTTCTGGAACTCCGCCGCATCTTCCAGGACTTGATCCCCCGGCGTCTTCAGGTTTCGACTGAGCCCAATCGCCCACGGCACCTCCCGCCCCGTGATCTTGTTCATCTGCCTCACAGGAATTTCCCCCGGATTCCCTTTCTGCTTTCCTCCCTGATCGAGAATGACCGCCTTTACCTCCAACTCCGGAATCGCAGAGATCGTCGCCAGGTCAAAATGATCATCCGGATCGTCGTGCGGATGATACAGGTCGGTGCAGTGAATCACCGGGACTTTCCCAGTCCCTTCGCCCCACACCCAGGCAGACATGATGCTCAAGCACACCACCACCCAACCCGTGAAGTTTCTCATGCCCGCCCATTATGGTGCCGCCCCGACCCGCAGCAATCCCGCCATTCTGCTAAAATCCACCCATCATGGCCCAAGGCGAATTACACCCGAACGCAACTCCTCCAAGGTCCCGTCTTGCGAACTGGCGAAATAGATTCTCAGAATACCGAGAGTGCTCCCTTTGCTTCGTGTGCCACTGGGCTGCTTCCAACCCGTGTCTCCCCGCTTTCGCTATGGGTTGGACTTATTTAGTGGGCCACCACTTCTCGATTGACGGCCAACGCTCGCTCGCAGGTCGACCCGGGCCGTCCTCGGCCCCGGTCTTCTCCTGTCAATCCAACCGTAATGCTCCACGAGCAACGCGGACGCGATCATACGTCTTAATATCCATCTACATTCTGCACTCGCTGCTGCTATCGTTCGCAACGTTGGCCGCGACAAACCCCACCACGCAACCCGCCAGCAACTCGCCCGCTTCTCGTGATCCCGGCCGCACCGTAAAGATCGCCGTCCTCCAAGCCGGCACGCGACATAGCCAGAAGGGGAACCCCGGCTTCGACGCCAACTGGCAGTGCCTGGCGAATCTGGCCCGCCAGGCTGCCAAAGACAAGCCTGACCTCATCGTCTTTCCCGAATACGCCCTCAGCGGCTGGCCCTATGCCCCCGGCGAGACCATCAACACCCTGGCCGAAGAGATCCCCGGCGCCGGCCCCTGGTACCAGCACTACATCGATCTCGCCAAGACAACCCAAACCCCCTTGCTCTGCTGGATCGTCGAGCGATCCAACGAAAAGCTCTACAACACCAGCTTCCTCCTCGACCGCGCCGGCCAGTTCGCCGGCAAATACCGCAAGGTCCACGCCAACCTCGGCGAACAAACCTGGTGGGGCTGGTCTCAAGGCGACACCCTCACGCCCCTCGAACTCGATGGCGTTCGCTACGGCGTGAGCCTCTGCTCCGACATGTGGTTCCCCGAAACCGTCCGCTGCCTCGAACTGGCCGGCGCCGACATCGTGGTGCATCAGTCCATTGGCGATGACATGGGCCTCATCATGCCCACCCGCGCCTTCGACAGCCACCTCCCCATCGTCTGCTCCATCTTCAACGGCGGCAGCTATGCCGTCGACGCCCAAGGGCAGCAAATCCACAAGCTCCCCGCCGAACCCGCCGCCACCCACACCTTCGCCCTCCAGCCCTTCGTCGTCCGCAAAGACGTCAAATACGGCGGCCAATGGATCCCCAAACTCGGCGCCCAAAATGTCCGCAATCCCAAAGCCTACCAAATCCTCACCGACCCCACCCGTCGCCCCCGTTGGACCGACATCTTCCTCGACCCCACCGGCCGCCCCCAAACCGAAGAGCAGCTTCGCCAGCGTTTCCAAGGCCGCTGGGACGCCCACGATCCTGCGCCGGGCAAACAGAAATCGGATTAGCACCATGCTCTGAACACTGTTCCAAGCCGGACCGGAGCGTAGCGCCGGTCCGGATCTTCTGGGATATTGATAAGGATCCGGACTTGCGCTGCGCTACAGTCCGGCTTGGAGGTTACTCCGGGGAGCGCGAATCGAGATGGAGACGGCTTTGCTGAAATCCGACTTCTGCTTGTGCCTCCCACCCCTCCCGCATTACCATCATCTTAGATTCTTGGCTTTCCCGGGGTCCATCATGCTACGACTTCTGTCACTGGGCACGCTGGTTTTCTTGGCCGTTCTGTGCACTTCTTCCCCCACCTCCGCCAATGGCTGCAAATTCCCCGAAGCCGCCTACCCCGCCATTCCCTCCATCCCCACCCAACGCGCCCTGATCATCCATCGCGATGGCCAGGAAACCCTCATCGTCGAATCCTCCTACGACACGCCTTCTCCCACCGTCGGCTGGGTCCTCCCCCTCCCCGCCGAACCCACCAAACTAGAAGTTGCCGACCCCGGCCTGCTGACGTCCCTCTCCATGTCCCTTGGCCCGCGGATCACCCATGATCTGGATGATTTGTGGACTGCTCCTGCATTGGCCTTGGTGTTTGCCGCTCTTTGTTGTCTCGATCTCATCGCCACACGACCGCCACGCCGCTTTAGGTTCACGCGAGTAGCCCTGTATCTCGTGCTTCTCCTGTTCTTGGCCTCCATCATGCTGCCTAGCTTGAGTACGCCCGCGGGAATCGAGCCCCTTGAAGGCGTCCAAGAACTCCGCATCCAACGTATCGGCAGCTACGACGTCTCGATCCTCCTCGCCGACCGCGCCGCCGCGTTATCCGATTGGCTCACCGCCAAAGGCCTTCAACCGCTCCCCGCCCAAGCCATCCCCATTGTCGATGACTACATTGCCCGCCACTGGTGCTTCGCTGTTGCCCAACTTCGCCGCGAGGGCGCTGGCGCCGCCACGCCTCATCCGATCCAGGCAACCTTCCCCTGTTCCTCGCCCATCTACCCCATGAGACTCACCAGCCTCGCCCCCGGCAAAACGCAGGTCGAACTGTTCATCATCGCCGACCAGCAAGCCTCCGCCCCCGGCTTCCACCTCGTCGCCGCCGACCGCTACATCCTCGATTCCGGTGGACCGCAATACAGCAACGGTGCTGAGCTTATCCCCTATTTCCGCAGCACCGCCACCGACCTGATCGCCGGCCATCCCGACGTCGTTTCACTCATGTGGAACAATTGCATCGTTACAAGATTGTCGGCCGAGCTTACTCCCGCGCAGATGGATCGGGATATCGACCTCCATCTTGCTGCCTGCCAACCGTTCCGTGAACACGTCTACTCGCTGCGTGCCCGCACTGGCATCTTTCGATCTATCCTGGTTTACGCCGCCTTCCCCATCCTGGGGTTCTCGACCTACATTTTCCGCCACCGTCGCCGTCCGACTCCGGGCGAGTTAGGAGTCCTGCTGGCCCTCATCACCGTGTCCTTGACAGCGGCGTTCGTCGTCCGCGTGCTATTCCCGACCCGCGACGTTCTGGCCTCCACGAACCTCAATTCTCGATTCTTGGGACTGCGATCGGCTTTCGTGCTACGAGACGTTGGAGTCCTTTGGAACGAGAAGAAGATCATCCCGGCTACCCGTCCCGACGAGTTGCTCAAGATTCTCCACGACGAATTTGGCAACGATCGCTGGATGACCAACCCCTTCACCGGTCAACCTCCCACCTCCGAGCGCTCCCCCGGCAACTTCTCTCTCCGTACCGAAAACGGCCAAACCTGGTTCTGCCTCTATGACGAACACGCCCGCGAGTTGCGTTTGCTCCTCCCCTCCAATGCTTCCACCGCCCCCGCCACGCAACAACACCTGAAATAGGGGACATTCATCGTCTTAATGACCGCCCCAGCGTATAAAGCCTCCCCGGCCCCATAATGGCGTTCTATGCGAGTTTCTGCTTCAATATGGAGCCAATGACTCGGGATCCCGCGTCTGCCACAGAAATCACATGGAGAATTCCTGTTGTCGTTGCGCAACGACGCGCTCGCACCGCATGGCGGCGTCTGCCAGTGGTCGCAGGCATTGGCCTGATTGCAGGCATCCTGTTCATCCTCGATTGCTATGCATTCTTCGCCTGCCGCTGGCCCGAGGCGCAGTTTCCCTGGGTGTTTGCCCTCACGTCTCTCCCGCTTTCGCTCGCGTACGCACTGCTTTCGCCTCTTGCAGACCTCCCGTTTCGCACACGCTATCGCATTACGGCCACTGGCCTGGTGTGTAATGGTGCCCTGCTTCGCTGGGATCGCTTCCGCGGCTTCGCTGTCTCCCCCGACGCTTCGCTGCTCGATATCCCCCGCGTTCTGCTCTACCGCCAGGGTTCGATATTCCCTCTGGCGATCTTTCTCGACCAAGCCGTCGCCGATGCCGTCCTCGCCCGCCTTCGGGAACGCCTGCCCGAACTCGCCCCAGCCCGTGAAATCCTCCCCGACGCCGGTAACCCGCTCTCCATCGGATCGGCCCGCTACGCAACACCAATTTCCTTCCTGCTCGGCTTGTTCACGATTGCCGGCTTCACGCTGCTGACCTTCGCGCTCGAATACTTCTCCTTCACCCACCATGGCCACGCCACCACCTCCGCCGCGATCGTCGCCTGGGGGATATATTGGGTTCTCGCCCTCGCCGCCAATTGCCTCCTGATGAAGCAACGTGCCTTCGTGTATTCCCGCCCCCTCCCTTACAAGATGCCCCCTCAAGCCTGGGCATGGTTGCTCGGCCTGCTCATCGGGCTACTCTGGTTGCCCTGGTTTTTCCTCCTGCTTCGGCACTGAACCAGCAACGGAGCTTCGGCTTCACCCGTCGTTCTGTTATGCAACAAACTCCAGAAAACTAATGAACATTCTTGCTCGCCCAGCGTATACACCCTAGTCGCCCACCAGCCGTACGGGCGACGGTTGTATCGCTCTTTGACAAGTCGATATCGCACCGTCAGCTTGGAGAGTTGCCAGTTGGTGGTTGCCAGTTGCCAGTACAAAACGAACCCATTTCCTCTGGCCCAAGCCCAACGACGGACAAAGGACAACGGACCAAGGACAAATGACAAAACGAACCCATTTCCGCCATAACCCTTTTAAAATAAGTATCTTACAACTCGCCGGCCCCTCCGCCCTCCCTCCGTGCCTTCGTGCCTCCGTGCCTTCGTGCCTTGCACTGTCTCCTTGAACCCCCCGCCCCAATCGTTACCCTGTCCCCCCCAAGGCTTTTGGAAGGACTCTGCAATATGGCTGAATTCGTATACGAACCCACATTCCAGTACGGCAACGACACCACTCAGTATCGCCTGCTCACTCGT
>JBLNDH010000218.1:0-9475 GCA_050261455.1 Bacillota bacterium | reverse complement strand
GGTACCTTACCGGCGATGTGGCTCGTTGCGATGCCGAGGGTTACTACTGGTACATCGGGCGGGCTGATGACATCATCAACAGCTCCAGCTATCGCATCGGCCCGTATGAGGTGGAAAGCGCGCTATCTGAACACCCCGCGGTCCTGGAGGCCGCGGTCGTCGGCGCGCCTGACGAGCTTCGCGGCGAGGTGGTCAAAGCCTATGTTGTCCTGAAGCTCGATTTTGCCCGATCCGAAGCCCTCAAACGCGAACTACAGGAGCATTGCAAGCGCGTCACCGCTCCCTACAAATATCCCCGCCAGATCGAATTCCTCAGCGAGTTGCCCAAGACCATCAGCGGCAAGATCCGCCGCACCGAACTCCGGCAACTTGCTTACCAGCATCAGTAGACTGTTTGGGATGGTGCAATAAGAACGCCCACGGATTTGTGATCCGTGGGCGTTTTCAATTAGGGAAGTCTAACGAGAGGCGAAAGGGAATAGCAGTGGAGAACCCAGGGATAAATCCCTGGGCTTGTATGGAGTCGAGCACTTTCGGGATTGGGAGAGTTTATTCAGTCGCGATGCCATTCGCTTAGCGCCAGGAGAGGACCGCTTCCTTCTGGACCGTATGCTCGGTTGCTGCTGTCTTGATCTTTGCATCGCCGAAGCCGTGGAAGATTCGCACCTGGCTCGACTCGGCGATCGGCTTACCGTCCAGGCTCCGCAGGGTGAAGAGGGTCGGCGAGGTGAACTTGATGCCGTTCCACTGCGTCGCACAGAATGCCACAAACGTCGGCGACTCGATCACAAACCCATTGGCGGGCAGCGTCATTTGCCCGCCCAGCTTTGCATTGAGCCGATATTCCTGCGACGAGCCGTTTACCACAACGACCACTTTTCCCGGCCCCTCGCCAAAGGCGCTGAGCCGAACTTTTCGGTCCTCCGTGAGGAACCGATGTTCCGTCATCGTCGTTCGCGAGGTGATTTCGTTCAGCGGCGAGAGAATCTCATAGGTGTTTTTCACAAACCGGTCCATCGGGTGCAGCCCTGCCGTCCACCCGTTGTCGCCGCAGACGAAAAGGCCCGGTCCGGCGGTGTCCGGCCCGGTTCCCTGCACCGGCTGCTTCCAGTACAAATGGGCCGGTATGCTGTGGTAATTCAATGGCCGGCCGATGCTGATGTGATGCAGCACATACTCGGCGGATTTGTTGATGTCATACCCGTACTTACCATACATGGCGATGCAATCGCGGTAGACGATCTCGAACAGCGGCACCACCGTCGCGCCCAGTTTCTTGAGCAGATTTGCATCGTGGTAATAGGTTCCGCTGACGCCGGTCATCCCTTCGAAGAAATCGGCATGCGGGATTGCCCATTCGCGGCCGCATTCGCTGCCAAAGCTTCCGAACATCTCGCGTGCGTAATCGGAGATCGCCTGTTTCCAGTGCATGTCATCGGCCCGCGTCAGCGGATGTTTCGGGTCAAAGCACTCCAGCAACCCGGCCGCATAGGTGGTGTCGATGAAGTAGGAATCCGCGTTCGTCAGTTTTTTTACTGCGGGCAGGTTCTGGGGCCGCTTGGCCAATTCGACCGCCTTCTGGGCACAGGTGAGATAGGCGAATCCGCCCGCCCAATGGCCGCCGCGTACGCTCTTGCCGTCCGGATGTTTCAGCAGATAGCTCTCATCCCAAGACGGCGCGTCCTTGTACATGTCCTGGTAATTGTCATGGAGGCAGAACAGATAGCCGCACCCCATTACGCGTTTCGACGCTTCGGCCATTTTCTCGTTTCCGCCGCATTCCGGCGCCGCGGGCAGGACGTCCGGATGCTGATTGTCATAGCCGCGGTGGATCCATCCGCCGATGATGAACAGCACCTTCTCCAACTTCAGATCGTTCTTCAGATGCTCGGCCACCTGTCCCACCTCATCGAACGTCCAGTTCATCTGGACGCGTTCTTCCTTGGTGCTGTCCTCGTTCATCCGCCGATCCAGGACGCTCCAGAGCTTGTAGTTGATCGCCCCCAGATACTTGGTGCGTTCCGGATGCCCCTGCAGCTTCTGATCCCACGTCACCACCAATCCCTTTGCCTTGGCGATCTCCCGATAGGCCTTGGCGATGCTCACGTAATCCCCCTTGCCCAGCAGTCGTACCGTGCACGCCTTGGCGGACTTGCGCATTACCATCGACAGCGACAGCGTCTGCTTGCCCTCCTTGGGCAGCACGCTCTTCACCTCGGCCAGTACATAGGGATCCTCCCAGGTGATCATCGCTGCCGCGTCGTTCTTGACGACGCCGAGCATGGTCATGTGGCATCCTTCATAGGTGTACGTGTCAAACCCGTGTGTAAACGCCAGCCCGCTGTCGGCCGGGATCACGAGTCCCTCACGCACCGGAACCGCCATGTATCCCTTCTGGTCGCTGGTGACCGGCATTGCGTCATCCAGCAGGCGGATGCTTTCCACATTCAACCCTGGGCTGGCCTCGTACGTAAAGTCCAGCGCCTTGTCTTGGGCCGTTACCTTCACTCGCACCCACGCGTCTTTCTTTTCGGGAATCGGATTAAATGTTGCCTCCAGGGTCTGCCCGGCCGATTTCACCTGGCACTGGCCCAAGTCCAGCCGCTGCTGCTTGCCATCGACATTGACCACCACATCCCCAAACCGGGCTTTGTATGGATTCGATTGCCACGTTACCCCACCGGCAACATCCGCCATCTCATACTGGCCATTTTCAGGCGAGATGGTGAACTTCACCCCTGGCGTTGCGATCTCCACTGCATTCACGCTCGCGAGGGGCGTCCATGCAACCATCAGTCCGAGCAATAGGCCAATGAGCTTGTTCATCCGATTCCTGCCTTTCCAATAGTGAGCTTCCGCCCCTATAGATAACCCGCCCGGCTGTTCATGTTGCACGGCCTGCCCCCGTGGCTTCGTCGCATGATCCTCTTTCCCGCTCTATACTTTCCCCATGGCTGCATCCCATGATCGCCGAACCATGAAGCGCATCCTCGAGCTTCTGCGCCGAGCCTATGGCCCGCGTCCGTGGCAACGCTGGGGCAATGGCGTTGACATCCTAGTGGGTACCATCTTGTCTCAGAACACCAGTGACACCAGCAGCGCCGCCGGTTTCCGTCATCTCCGCCGGCAATTCCGCTCCTGGAATCAGGTCATGAATGCGCCGGTCGATGCCGTCGAAAAGGCCATCCGCATCAGCGGGCTCAGCCGCATCAAAGCTCCGCGCATCCAGAATATTCTCCGCCAAATCAAAGAAGACCGCGGCAAGATCGATTTGGAATTTCTCAAGGATCTTCCCCCTGAAGAAGCGTTCGAGTATCTGACGCGATTCAAAGGCGTTGGCCCCAAAACGGCCAACTGCGTTCTTCTTTTCTCCTTTGGCATGCCCCTGTTCCCGGTCGACACCCACATCCACCGCATCGCTTTGCGACTGGAGCTGATTCCGGCCCGGTCCACCGCGGAGCAAGCTCACGATTTGCTTGCGCCCATGATCGCTCCCGAAGACCGCTATGAGACTCACGTATTGCTTATCACCCACGGCCGCCAGACCTGCCGCGCGCGCAATCCCCTCTGTTCCCGCTGCGCTCTTCTTCCTCTCTGTCCGTTTGGGCAACGGCGGCTGAAACCGTAGGCGAACTCCCTTTGTCCGGAGTCTTTCGATCTTCTCAGGCTTTCCACTCGGTTCGCGGTTCGCGGGTGCGCAGGCGGTTGGCGGCCTCGTCGTCGAGGAAGGCCTCGGCCTTGGGGTCCCAACGCAGCTTTCGGCCCAGTTCCATGGCGATGTTGCCCATGTGCATGGTCGTGCTGAGCCGCTGACCAGCTTCGGCGGTATAGGTGGTGGGCTTGCGCGACTTGACGCAGTCGAGGAAGTTGCGGTGCTCCGACGGCGGGCGCTGCCACATCTTGTTCGTTTCGGGGGCGAACTTGCGGAGGAGAATCTGCTTATCGCTGGCCTCGAGGCGTCCTTGCCAGCCGTTGTTGCCAACCCATCCCTCGGAGCCTTCGAATCGCAGCGCCACGTCGCCGGATTCGACGAACATCTCCACGCCATTGGCATAGCGGTAGTGGAGCTTGAACTGCACCGGCATGGTCGCCATGGAGTCCTTGGCCCAGGTGCCTTGGCCTTCGACTTCCACGGGGCTTGTTGCTTCGGCGAAGTTGGCCACCTGTGCCGTATCGAGCAAATGGGCACCCCAGTCGGTCAACAGGCCGCCGGAGTAATCGCGGACCTGTCGCCAGTGCATGGCCTCCAGGCGGTTGGGCGTGTAAGGATGAAATGGCGCGGGGCCCAGCCACATGTTGTAGTCCAAGCCCTGAGGCACCGGGGCCGGGTCTTCCTTAGGGTATGCGGTTCCGGCCGGGAGCTTCACGCGAATCGTCTGCAGCTTTCCGATCCCGCCGTTGCGCACGATCTCGGCCAGGCGATGATAATGAACCAGCGAGCGGTCCTCGATTCCGACCTGGAATACTTTTTGGTGCTTGGCCACGGCATCAACCAGCGTGCGGCCCTCGGCGATGGTCAGCGTGGGCTTCTCGCACATGACGTCTTTGCCGGCTTCCAGCGCCATCAGCGAGATGGGCACATGCCAGTGATCGGGCGTGGAGATGCAGACGGCGTCGATGTCCTTGGCCGCGAGCAGCTCGCGGAAATCGGCATACGTGCGACAGCCGGTATTCTGGTAGTGCTTGTTACTGGTCTCCTTGGCCCGTGTGCGCCGGTCGGCGAAGCAATCGCAGACGGCGATGGCCTGGGCATCGTCCTGCTGGAGGAAGCACTGCAGGTTGTAGTCGTGGCCATGCCAGCCCACGCCGATGAATCCGAGCGTGAGGCGGTTGGACGGCGCCGTAGTTCCTTCAAGGCCAAGCACGCGGGACGCGACGACCATCGGCGCCGCGACCGCCGCCATTTTCAAGACCGTGCGCCGGGTGACGGTGGAGAATCCTGCCCTGTTGGTGACTTTGCTCATCGTGTCTTCCTCGTTATGCGTTTGCCTGGGACCAAGGCCAATCATCGCTGGGCGGCAGCTACGACCGATCAGGGCTCGCTTGCCAGGGTCCGTCGTTCCACCCCCTCGCGGGTGATCCGGACCGGCTGAATTCTGCCCGCTTCATCGAAGAACATCCGGTCGATGCACGTCACGCGGTGATTGCCGTTCGTCTCTCCCAGCGGCCGCCGGTGGTAGACGATGTACCAGGCGTCGTCCTTGGCCACGTGCATCACCGAATGATGGCCCGCGCCCGTTGCGACGGCCGGGTCCTGCTGAAGAATCCTGGCGATCCGTTTGAAGGGTCCGAAGGGGGTATCCGCAATGGCGTATGCCACCGAGTAATCCGGCCCGGTCCATCCGCCCTCGGACCACATGAGATAGTACTTGCCATCCTTCAGGAACATGAATGGCCCCTCGACGTATCCCTGCGGCGTGATCTCCTTGAACACGCTGCCGTCGGCGAAGGGCAGGAAGCCCGTGAAATCGTCCTTGAGCCGGGCGATGTTGCAGTGGCGCCAGCCCCCATAGATCATGTAGTACTGGCCATCCTTGTCCTTGAAGACAAACTGATCGATCGGCTGGGCGCCGTTGTGGAATCGGGCGATCAGCGGCTTGCCCAGGTAGTCTTTGAACGGCCCGGCCGGGTGATCCGCCACCGCCACGCCAATGCCACCGACTTGCTGGTCATTCTGGATGTCGTTGGCGCCGAAGAACAGATAGTACTTTCCGCCTTTCTCCACGATCGCCGGTGCCCACATGGCCCGCCGGGCCCACTTGATGGCGCTGGTGTCGATGATCCGGCTATGCTTCGTCCAATTCACCAGGTCCGGCGAGGAGAAGCAGTCCATGAATGTTTGCTGGTTGTAGGGGGCGGAGTAGGTCGGGTAGATCCAGTACTCCTGGCCAAAGATGATCGCTTCCGGATCGGCATACCAGCCCGGAAAAACCGGGTTGCCGGCGTGAGGGGCCTGGAGCATCAATTCCTCGATCACCTTTCCCACCTCGGCCGGCGGCATCTTCTCGATCAGATAGTGGTGCTGTTTCTGTGCCGAGGGGATCCATTCGTTGTAGCCGTGGGTCACGCGGTTGTGCATGAGGCATAGCCCCGGCTCCGAGAGTTTCCAATAGTCCCGCTCGCCGCGTACGGCACAAAGCACCGCCGTCTGATCCCAACTCTCGCGGTCCTGCAAGCCGTTGTAATGCTGGTAGCAGGCGCGAACCGGATTGGCTTCGGGGGTCTGCTTGAGGCGGCTGGCGGTTTTGATCCTCACGCCAATCTCAAATCCGCTGAAGACGATGGGCGTCGGCCAATCGTTGATGGCCCGCACCGACGCCACCGTGTCCCACATCAGGTTGTACTCGCCATTGCCGTCGGGGAACTTGCCCTCGGGGAACACGCCTCCCATGCAGACCCACCGCTTGACCTTCTGTTTCACCAGGGCCATGCCGTCGAGCTTGCTGTGCGCATCGGGGGCAGAATCCAGCAGGTTTTTCAGGTTCGTCAGGAAGCCCACCGTGACGATCGTGACGCTCTGGTCGGGCTGAGCCGCGAGGATCTGGCGATAGAGCATTGTCGCATCGGGCGCATCGCTGCTGCGTTGCAGATCGTGCGGAAATGCCTTGGCCACCGCTTCGGCGTATTTCGAAGGCGTCTCCCGCGCGGCGTCCTTGGTGTTCAGATACCCGTACTGATGTCCGCGCTGATACCCGATCGGCAGGTTGCCCCGGCCATACCAGGTGTTGATCGCATCCAGGCACGGCCCGACCCACTCATTCTTGGACGAGATCATCGTCGCCAGGATCTGGCATTCGCCCCGGTCGGCCAGCGCATGCAGGGTCGCCAGCGCTCCCGCGTCATCCACATCCTCTGCCAGGTCCACATCGAGGATGATCTTCACGGGTGGCTCCGCTGCCCAGGTCGTGCGGGCGGACATTATCACAGCCAAGCCCGCAACGAGGCTGGCAGCCAATACCCAATTAGGCAGTCGTCGATTGCTCATGGTTTACCTTGAATCATGCTCGTTGGGAGCAGGGCTCCGTCCGCGGTTCCCTGTTGCGGCGACGGAATCCGATCCATCGCCTCCGTAATCCAGATACCTCGGGCTTGGCCAGGGGCTTACTTGATACGGGTCCAGCGGCCCGCATCGCAGGCGGGCCGCAACATCACTACTGCCACGGAGGTCATTGCGTTGCAAGACGGGCGTGCCGATCGTTCATTGGCGTCTACCCGGGGCCAAAAAACAGACTCCGGAGCCCGCTTGTGGCAAACTCCGGAGCCTGTGGTTGGGACACACAGCCAGACAGAAACCTCTACTGGCCGTTAAACGCTCGCTTATACATCTCACGTAGATCGGCAATGAGCGGATAGCGTGGATTCGCTCCCGTGCACTGATCGTCAAACGCCAGCTCCGCCAGGTTCTCCAGTTCCGCCATGAACTTCGCCTCATCGACGCCCGCTTCGCGGATCGTCGCCGGCACACCCAGCTTCTTTCTCAGCTCCTCGATCGCCCGGAGCAGCGCTTCGCTCTTCTCGTCTTCGGTGTTGCCTTCCAGCCCGAGGTAGCTGGCGATGCGAGCATACCGCTGCTTGGCCTGCGGGTACTCGTACTGCGGGAACGCCGCCTGCTTGCCGGGCTTGTCCGTTGCGTTGTAGCGGATCACGTGCGTGATCAGGAGGGCGTTGGCCAGTCCATGCGGCAGATCAAATGCCGCCCCCAGCTTGTGGGCCATGGAGTGGCAGATGCCCAGGAACGCGTTGGCAAAGGCCATTCCCGCCATCGTCGCCGCGTTGTGCACCTTCTCGCGGGCCACGCGATCGTTGGGGTTTTCGTAGGCGATCGGCAGATACTCCATCAGCAGGCGAATCGCTTCCAACGCCAAGCCGTTGGTGTAATCCGTTGCCAGGACAGATCCGATCGCTTCGATGGCATGCGTCAGCGCATCGAGCCCGCCGTACGCCGTCAGCTTCTTCGGCATCGTCATGACCAGTTGGGCATCGACGATCGCCATGTTCGGCGTCAATTCGTAGTCGGCGATCGGGTACTTGATCCCCGTGCGATCATCCGTCACCACCGCGAAGGGCGTGACTTCGGATCCCGTGCCGCTGGTGGTGGGGATTGCGACCATCATCGCCTTCTTTCCCAGCTTCGGGAACTCGAACACCCGCTTGCGGATGTCCATGAACCGCATGGCCAGGTCCTCGAACTTCACTTCGGGCTGCTCATACAGCAGCCACATGATCTTCGCCGCATCGATCGGGCTACCGCCGCCGATCGCAATGATCACGTCCGGCTTGAACGCCTTGAGCCGCTCCACACCCTTGTGGATCGTGGTCAGATCCGGGTCGGGCTTGACCTCGAAGAACACCTGCGTTTCCAAGCCCATTTCTTCCAGCAGATCCGTCACCTTGCCGGCATACCCGAGCTGAAACAAGGGCTCATCCGTCACGACAAACGCCCGCTTCTTGTCGTGCAGCTCCGCCAGGGCCACGGGCAGTGCCCCGGCCTTGAAGTACACCTTCGGCGGCACGCGGAACCAGAGCATGTTTTCCCGGCGTTCGCTGATGGTCTTGATGTTCAACAGGTGCTTCACGCCCACGTTCTCGCTGACGCTGTTGCCGCCCCAGCTGCCGCAGCCCAACGTCAAAGAGGGCTCGAGTCGGAAGTTGTACAGATCGCCGATTGCGCCCTGGCTGGCCGGTTGGTTCACCAGCACGCGTCCGGCCTTCAGCCGCAAGCCGTAGGTTTGGATGCGATCCTTGTTGTTGGGATCGGTGTACAGCACCGCCGTGTGCCCGGGGCCGCCGAACTGCACCAGCGATTCGGCCTTGGCCATCGCCTCTTCAAAATCCGCCGCGTGATACATTGCCAGCACCGGGCAGAGCTTCTCAATGCTCAAGGGCTCTGCCGCGCCGATTGCCTCGACTTCAACGACCAGCACCTTCGTATCCGCCGGCACCTCAAAGCCCGCCATCTCCGCGATCTTTGCCGCCGGTTGACCCACGACGGCCGCGTTGAGCTTGCCATTGGGGGCGATCAGATCCGCCAACGCCTTCTTGTGTTCATCCCGCACGATGCGGGCTCCTCGCTTGAACAGCTCGTTGCGCACCTGAGCGTAGACCGCGTCGGCCACGACGATGGATTGCTCGCTGGCGCAGATCATTCCGTTGTCGAACGTTTTGGAGAGCAGCACGGAGCTGACCGCCATCGGCACGTTCGCCGTCTCGTCGATTACCGCCGGGGTATTTCCTGCGCCCACGCCGATCGCCGGCTTGCCGGAAGAATACGCCGCTTTCACCATCCCCGGCCCGCCCGTGGCCAGGATCAAATTCACCTGCGGATGATCCATCAGCCGCTTGCTCAACTCCAAGGTGGGTTCGTCAATCCAGGCGATGATGTCTTCGGGAGCTCCCGCTTTCACCGCCGCTTCCAGGACGATCTTTGCCGCCGCCACCGTGGAACGCTTGGCCCGCGGGTGCGGGGAAAAGATGA
>JBLNDH010000217.1:0-4840 GCA_050261455.1 Bacillota bacterium | reverse complement strand
CTACCGTCGGCGGCTGCGGATCGACCACCGTCGCCTGCAACATCGCCGCCTCTCTGGCACGCACCGCTAAAACCGTCCTCATCGACCTCGACCTGGCCCGCGGCGCCGTCGCCAGCTCCTTCGATATCCGCCCCCGCTACACCATCGCCGATGTCATGGACAGCGCCGAAACGCTCGACCAACAGCTCCTCGATAATGCCCTCTCTATCCATCCCGCCAGTGGCTTGGCCATCCTCGCCCGCCCCGAACTGCCCGAAGACACCCTCCGCGTCAGCCAACCCGGCTTCGCCCGCCTCCTCAGCGTCCTCAGTCGTCTCTACGACTATGTCGTCATCGACTCCCTCATGAGCATCGATCCCGTCTACGCGACCGCCATCCAGGCCGCCGACCTCAATCTCTTCGTCATGCAGCTCAACGTCCCCAGCGCCAAGAACACCGAGCGGTTCATCGGCTCCCTTCGCCGCATGGGCATCGATGCCGCCAAAATCCAGGTCGTTGTTAACCGTTTCGTCAAGAAAGGCTGGGACATCGCCCCCGAGGAGGTCGAACGCTCCCTCGGCATCCGCATCTCCTGGCTCATCCCCAACGACTTTAAAAACGCCATCGCCGCCATCAACTTCGGCGAGCCCGTCGTCATTCGCTCGCCCCGCGCCGACATGAGCACCAGCCTCTATGGCCTGGCAGGCATGATCACCGGCAAGGCCGCTTAAGGAGCTCACCATGGGTCTCTTTTCACGCAGTTCAGGTTCATCCGCCACGCTCACCCCGCCGCTTCCCAAGGCCCCCGCGCCGACCCTCCCAACCTCCGTGATCGCCTCGCCCCCAGCGCCTCTGATCCCTTCCTCTCCCGTGATGCCTCCGCCTGCGGTCCCCTCCGAACGCTATGCCGCTTTCCAGAAAATGAAAGCCCGCATCCACCAACAACTGGTGGACCGCCTCGACATGCAGAACCTGCGGACCTTGCCCCAGGACATCGTCCGCCAGGAGGCTCGCAACGTCATCCGCGAACTCTGCCAAAACGAAAAGGGCCTGCTCACCTCATCCGAGCAAGAGAAGCTCATGGATGAGGTCATGGACGAAACGTTCGGCCTCGGCCCCCTTGAAACCCTTCTCAAAGACCCCACTATCACCGATATCCTTATCAACCGTTACGACCGCATCTACGTCGAACGCAATGGCCGCATCGAACTGGTCGATGTCCAGTTCCGCGACAACGCCCATCTCCGCCAGATCATCGATCGCATCGTTGCCCAGGTCGGCCGCCGCATCGACGAAATCTGCCCCATGGTCGACGCCCGCCTCTCCGACGGCAGCCGCGTCAACGCGATCATCCCCCCTCTCGCCCTCGATGGCCCCGCCATGTCCATCCGCCGTTTCGGCGCCAGACCCCTTCACGTGGAAGATCTCCTTCGTCACGGCGCATTTCCTCCCGTCGTCATCGAATTCCTCGCCGCCGCCGTCCAAGCCCGCTGCAACATCCTCATCAGTGGTGGCACCGGCTCGGGCAAAACTACCCTCCTCAATTGCCTCTCCCGCTACATTCCCGCTGACGAACGCGTCATCACCATTGAAGATGCCGCCGAACTGCAGCTCCAGCAGCCCCATGTCGTTCGCCTCGAAACCCGTCCTCCCAACATCGAAGGCAAAGGCGAGATCACCCAACGCGATCTCGTCCGCAACTGCCTCCGCATGCGCCCCGATCGCATCATCATCGGCGAGGTTCGCGCCGGCGAAGCCCTCGACATGCTCCAGGCCATGAACACCGGCCACGAAGGCTCCATGACCACCATTCACGCCAACAGCGCCCGCGATGCCTTCTCCCGTCTCGAAGTCATGGTCACCATGGCCGGCTTCGAAATCCCCCTCCGTGCCCTCCGCACCCAGGTCGCCTCCGCTATCCAACTCGTGGTCCAGTCCAAACGCCTCCCCGGCGGCCGCCGAAAGATCACGAGTGTCAGCGAAGTCACCGGTATGGAAGGCGAACAGATCCAAATGCACGACCTCTTCCTCTTCGAACAGACCGGCGTCGGCCCCGATGGTCATGCCCAAGGCCACTTTGTTGCCACCGGCATCCGCCCCCGCTGCGCCGAACGCATCGAAAACCGTGGCCTGAAACTCTCCCCCGAACTCTTCACCCGCCGCACCATCGAGGCCTGAACGAATGAGCCCAACCCTGCTCACCCTCCTGATCTCCCTCTCCACCGCCCTGGCGACCTGGACAATCGCCCATACCGTGATCACGTTCCTCCACGGCGACCGCGAAAAACTCCAGCATCGCCTGGCCAGCGATTGGCGCGGAAACTCGAATGAAATCCTCAACCGCTCCGCCACCCTCCGCCCTGAACTCCAAGGCCTGCCCGATTTCCTCGCTCGCCACGCCTTCATCCAGAACCTCAATCACCGCCTCATCCAGGCCTACCCCGAGGCCAACCTTCTCTATTTCCTGATCATCACCGCGTCGATTGCGATCCTCCTCTTCGCTCTCGTCGCCGTTCTCCTTCAATCCATCTTCGTCGGCCTCTTGGTTGGCGCTGCCGCCCTATACTTCCCCATCCTTGTCATTAACCGCAAACGGGCCCGCCGCCAGAAACTCCTCACCGAACAACTCCCCGACGCCCTCGAATTCCTCACCCGCGTCCTTAAGGCCGGCCACAGTCTCAGTACCGGCATCCAAATGATGGGCGATGAACTACCCCAACCCATCGGCTACGAGTTCCGCCGCTGCTACGACCAGCACAGCCTCGGCCAAAGCCTCGAAGAATCCCTCCGCGACATGGTCACCCGCATCGAATCGAGCGACTTCTCCTTCTTCGTCACCGCGATTCTCATCCAGCGCCAAACCGGCGGCGACCTCTCCGAAGTCCTCACCAACATCTCCGCCGTCATCCGCAGCCGCCTCTGCCTCCAGGACCACGTCAAATCCGTCACCGCCGAAGGCCGACTCACCGGCACCATCCTCGTCATCTTCCCTATCGCCCTCTTCGTCCTCTCCTATGCTCTGAACCCCGAGTACGCCGGTCTTCTCCTGAACACCGACACCGGCCGCTTCCTGCTCTTCCTCGCCGCCGCCATGCAAATCGTCGGCTTCTTCGCTATTCGCAGAATCGTCGCCATCAAACCCTGAGGACTCCCTTCCATGAACACCCAGCTCATTTTCATCCTCTCCACCTTCAGCGCTGTCGCACTGCTCACCTGGTGCTTCACTCACTGGCTCTTCGATACCGACGACGAACGCCTTCGCGAACGCCTTCGTAGCGGTTTCACGGGCCCACAACAAGATTCCCCACTCGCCCGCCTCTCCATGCTCTTAAGCTGGCTCGGCCAGGCCGCCGCCCATCCCTTTATGCCTAAATCACGCGAAAAGGAAGCCGCCCTCCGCCGCCAATTGGGCCAAGCCGGCATCTACTCCCCCTCTGCCGTCCGTCTCCTGGCCGGTTGCAAGTTCTGGTGCCTCATCATCGGCCTTGTCGCCGGATACCTCGTCGGCGTCATCCTCCATAACCTCTACCTCGGCATTTCCCTCGGTGGCCTCCTCGCCTATGCCCTCCCGGGTCTCTGGCTCAAGTTTCGCGTCCGTACCCACCAAAAAGCCATTCACCAAGGCCTCCCCGACGCCCTTGACCTCCTGGTCATCTGCATCGAAGCGGGCCTCACCGTCGATGCCGCCCTCCAACGGGTCGGCCAGGAACTTGCCCTGGCTCACCCACGCCTCGCCCGCGAGCTCGATATCACTCACATGGAAACCCGCATCGGCCTGCCCCGCGCCGATGCCATGCGCAACCTCGGCCAGCGCACCGGCAGCCACGCCTTGCAGGCCATCTCAACCATGCTCATTCAAGCCGAACGTTTCGGCACCAGCATTGCCGCCGCCCTCCGCGTCCAGGCCGAAACCCTCCGCACCGAACGCCAACACGCTGCCGAAGAACTCGCCGCCAAAGCCGCCGTCAAACTCACCTTCCCCGTCGTCCTCTTCATTTTCCCCGCCGTCCTCATCATCCTCGGCGGTCCCGCCATCATCGGCCTTCTCAAAAGCTCCCTCCTCGGCGACTGACGAATTGGAGATACACAATGATCACCACAAACCAAGCGATTCCAACTTCTCACGAGCTTGCCACTGTTAGCTCCGCCTCGCCACGCAATCATCCCTCTCCCGCTTCGCGGTGGCCCGAAGGGCCCAGTCGTTCCCTGCTCTCCCCGGTTCTTCCTTGGATTCCCCTCCTAACCCTCCCTCTCCTGACGACCCTCTTCTTCGGCTGCCACTCCCGCCCCAAAGAAACCTCCGACTCCTTCTTCCCCCCCGATGAGCCAAACGCGACCCTCTCTATTCTCGATGCCCAAGCCTCTCGCGGCGCCCGCACCGACGCCACCCTCTACCCCCCTCATTTCACCGATTCTTCCCTCAACGCCCTCGGCCGCGCCAAGCTCGACCTCATGCTCAAAGATCGCTCTGGCACTCTCCCCCTGACTGTCTACCTCGATCTCCCCATCGACGATCCCCACGCCGCCCACTCCGTCCAGACCTATCTTCTCGACACCGGCCTCCTCACCTCTCAATTCCAAACCGCCTTCGGCCCCAACCCCGCCACCCTCTATCCCGCTGCTCCCGCCCTGACCAAACTCCCAAAAACCGACAATCCCCCCTCCCAAAAATCCCCCACCCCCTCTTCCCCCCAACCCGACCCCACCTCCGACCTCTCCCCCCTCACCAATCTCTCAAACCTCCTCCCCACCCCCAAGAAATGAACCACCACCACCCCACAACAGACAATTGGCAATTGATAATTTGCAATTGTCAATTAGTAGCGTTAACCGTCTTCCGCCGTCCCGTCCTCCCATACGC
>JBLNDH010000216.1:0-10882 GCA_050261455.1 Bacillota bacterium | reverse complement strand
GGGTTCATGCCCGAGAGCACCTGGCCCAGAATCAACGGCTGGCAATCGCCATTCAACGTCGTCAACGCGTAGACATCGGACGGGCCCCAGATGTCCTCACAGCCTCGCACGATGGGATGGTTGGCCATTCCCGGGGCGATCACCCCGCGTGTGCTTTCCTTCTGGTGATCGCCGTAATGGGCAACCCAGGTTTCGCCCAGGACTGCCCGGCCGTATCCTCCCTTGTTTTGCCAGTGCCACTGGGCGTACGTCTTATGCTTGGCGAAGTTGAAGGAATGCGTGGCCGTCCGCAATGCCATGATCGGCTTGCCGGAATTGGTGTAATCCAGAATGTATTTCATCTGATCGTCAGGCAGATCACGGAAGCGGAGGAACAGGATCATCAGATCGGCCGTCTTGAGCTGTTCCAGGCCGGGGATGTTGTCCAGGGTGGACGGATCGATTTCGCCCGTCTGCGGATTGGTTGCGAAGAGGACCGTGCACTTGAATCCATGCTGGAAAGCCAGGATCTTGGCCAGTTGGGGCATCAGCTCTTCTGAACGGTACTCGTCATCCCCCGAGACCAGGACGATGTGCTTGCCTTTACCTGGGCCCTCTTTTCCCTCATACACGACCCAAGGGTCGGCAGCTCGGGCTGCACTGATGTTCGCGAGGATCCAGCCCGCAATAACCACTGCAAGGCCGCTCATTGCGCATCTGACGCTATGCATGACCTGCTCCTTCCTTCGTGATCGTGAAGAGTTGGCGCCATCGATCGAGGCTCGTCCTTCGTTGAATACGCGTACTTTACACTGTTTCAGCGTTCGGCCAAAGCGAGCCGTGCCTATGTTTCAAAGGCCAATAAGAAAACCCACGGGATGGGGTCCCGTGGGTTTTCATGGACGTTCTGTTTGATTGAAGGAAAACTGGGGTCAGGCCTGTGCCTCCTGGCTGGTTGCCGCTCGGGCTTCGGATCGCTGCCCCAGCCACTGTACCACGCGCGGCCAGAGTTCCTTTTGCGCTTTCCCCCCCACCGCCAGACCAATGTGACCGGCGGGGAAGACGATCTCCTCCTTGTCCTCTGAGCCCACCAACTGATTGAACGGCCGGCTCTGGGCACAAGGCACCAGGTCATCTTTCGCCGCCATCAGGTTCAGCACCGGACAGGTGACGTCGCGGAGGTTGACAATGTGTCGTCCAACCGGCATCCTGCCCTTGACGAGCCGATTCTGCTGATACAGGTATTTCACAAACTCGCGGTAAACCTCCCCTGCCACCGGAATGTTATCGTTGAGCCAGGTTTCCATCGCGAAGTAGTCTTCGACGAAGTCCTCATCCTCAAGCCGTTCGTAGAAATTCAGCGGTTTTTCGATCAGGTTCTGGATCGGCTTGAGTAGCAGGAACGACGTCTGGAGGAACTCGGCCGGGCAGTTGCCGAAGGCTTCGATGAACTTGTCCACATCGTAGTTCTTCGGATCTGTCCACAGATTGAGCATTCCCTCACGGGTGCTGAAATCGATGCCGGCCGCCAGCAGGATCAGGTTCTTCACCAGTCGCTGGTGCATTGCCGTGAATATCGAGCTCATCGTGCCGCCCATGCAGTACCCGAGGATGTTCACCTTTGGCGAGCCCGTCTCCTCGATCACGTACCGGACCACGTTCATCAGGTACCCATTGATGTAATCATCGAGCTTCAGATGGCGATCTGCCTGGGTCGGCACGCCCCAGTCCACCAGGTAGGTATCGAATCCACCAGATACGAAATGGTTGACCACACTCTTGCCGGGCTTCAAGTCCAGGATGTATGGCCGGTTCACCAGTGCAAAGACAAATATGAGCGGCGTCTTGTAACGAACCGGCGTGTCGCTCACATAGCGCAGCAGCTTGAGACGATCCTCTTCATAGACGACTTCCGATGGCGTAGCGCCTTTTTTCACGCGCTGGGCCTGCTCCCAAAGGAAGGGTAGCCGAGCCATGCGACGCATGTGCGCTGCTCCTTCATCGACCATGTCATACATCCAGCGAGTCCAGATATCTCCTGAGCCGTTGCCGTTGCTCATGGCTTACTCCTGTCTGACTGACGCACACAGCCGCACCCCATGTGCGGCCAGGCAAAGCAACTCCCCGGTTCAAGTTGGAATGACAGTTCGTCGCGATCCTCACCACCGATGCGACGAACCGGTTTTCGAATTGTCCTTCCCCCGACCGCCAAACGTTGCCGTCCACGGTTAATCTTCCGTGGAGATTTCATCGCGAGGCCGGCGTGATTCCCGTCGGCCCGCCATGCGATTGTTTCGCTCACCGGTCTCGGATCCTTCGTCTTCATTGCCGCCGCGTGCTTTGCCATTTCCCTCGGCGGCCGCGAGGCGCCGACTCAGATTGTCCAACCGGTCCGACAAATCCTCCAGCCGGTCCAGCAGCCGGGTCTCCAGATGCTCCACCGACTGCAGCACGCTATCAATGTCATCGCGCGCCACCCCTTGTGTGTTGTGACGCATGGATGTCATAAAGTCGTTGATCTGTTTCTGGATCGTCGCGGCGGCATCCATCGACTGCCGCATGGCTGTCAGAAACTGTGGCCATCGCATGAACTGTTCGGCAAACTGCGACATCGAGCGGAACGCCGCGCTGCGGACTTGCCGGGCAGCATCCGGAGGCGATGCCCCGGGCTCATATGCCGTCGAAGCCGACATCATCTTCGAGGCCATCTCTGTCCACATCTCGGTGAATTGCCTCGTTTGCTCAAACCACGGGTTCATCGCCGGCCCCCCCCCACCGCCCATCGAGCCCGATCGTTCATTATCAGGGTTTTCTCTTGGCATATGGATTCCTTAGAACTCGTTTCAAAACCCGAGTTTGCCGAGGTGTTCTCGCTTGGCTCTGGGGTTTTGAAACTTCTTCGCAGACGCGTGCCCCAATTCTATTGCAGCACCCTGCCCCCGGGCCATCTGCAATTCAGAAAATAACAGTGGGCCTCCCGTAGCCGTCCGTTGCCGTATGTAGAACCCCTGGATGGGGCAGGTGAAAACACCTGCCCCATCGGCCCAAAGGCACACCCCGGCGGATGCCGGGGTGGAAGGAAGCCACGGTGTATCACAACAACTCAACGGCCATGGCCACTGCCTCGCCCCCGCCGATGCACAAGGTATCAATGCCTATCCGGGCATTCCTCTTCCTCATGGCATTCAGCAGCGTGACCATCGTGCGAGCGCCACTGGCTCCGATCGGGTGTCCCAGGGCAACCGCTCCACCGTTCACGTTCACCTTCTCGTGCGGGATCCCCAGATCCTTCATGGCCGCCAACGGCACCACGGAGAATGCCTCGTTAATCTCAAACAGATCAATATCGCTAGCCTTCAAAGACAGTTTGTCCAGCAGCTTGGTCAGGGCGCCGATTGGGGCCAGAGTGAACCACTCCGGCTCACGAGACGCGGTGGCATAACCCAGGATCTTCGCCACGGGCTTGACCCCCAAGGCCGATGCCTTTTCCGCCGACATCACCACCACCGCTGCCGCACCGTCGTTGATTCCCGAAGCATTCGCCGCCGTCACAGTCCCTTCCTTCCCGAACGCCGGCTTCAACTGCCGCATCTTCTCCTCATTGAACCGCTTGGGCTGCTCGTCCTCCTTCACCGCTACCGTTGCCTTCCCTTGCGGTGCATCCACGGGCACGATCTCGTCGGCAAAGGTTCCATTGGCCTGTGCCGCCAGGGCACGCTTGTAGCTGGCCACCGAGAAATCATCCTGCATCTGGCGGGTCAGCTGATATTTCGTCGCCAGCCGGTCCCCGCAGGCGCCCATATGGCAGTTGTTGTAAACGTCCCAGAGACCATCTTTGATCATCGAGTCGATCAGCTCGCCATTCCCCATGCGGTAGCCGGTGCGTGCTTTGTCCAGCAGATATGGAGCCCGCGACATGTTCTCAGCTCCGCCCGCGACGATCACGGAGGCATCGTCACACTGAATCGCCTGGGCTGCCAGCATGATCGCTTTCAAGCCGGATCCGCACACTTTCACCACCGTCGTGGCACCGATTGAAGAGCTCAGGCCGGCCCCGATCGAAGCCTGCCGGGCTACGTTCTGACCCAGGCCGGCACTGAGCACATTTCCCATGATGACTTCGTCAACCTGGTCCGCAGGGACTCCCGCCCGCTGAATGGCAGCCTTGATCACAGCGCTGCCCAACACGGTTGCCGGAACCTCCGCGAACGCGCCGCTAAATCCTCCGATTGCCGTACGAACTGGCCCTGCCAATATCACGTCCTTCAACATGATAGTCTCCCTTTCGGCCCGGGCTGGAGTACGCAGCCAGCTATTCCGGGCTCTGTACCTTTGGGTCTCTCACCTCGACCTGTTCAATCTGCCCGCGATCCCGGCACAAGCGAAGCGCGGGTGCGATGTGCAATAGCACGAGCCTAGGCCTCGTCAGTGTTCGTGTTCTTACGCAGAATCTGGGCCCACTGCTCCATCATCTTCACGTTTGCCTGGGCCATTGCCTGGGCGCTATCACGGAAGGCCCCCAGAGCGTGTTCCCACAGTTCCTGCGTACGGGCACGCACGTCCGTCGGGGCAGCGCCCTGCTCGGACTCCAGCGCCTTTTTCAGCAGATCCATCCCACGTCGATAGTTCTGCTCGATCACTCGCAGCCATTCCTCCGCATTCTTCTGGGCCGCGGGAATGGCCTCGTTCAACATGGCACGCGAGCGCTTTTGCCACGCTTGCATCGCTCCACCCTGCTCGAGGGCTTCGCTCCACCATCGCGCCATGTCTTCCTGAATCTTGACGCCGGCCTTGATCGCTTCGCCACACGTCTGTACCGCCTGATCAAACAGGCTCGTCACGGTGTTCTCTGTTGCCGCTGTCATGGCTCTTCCCTTTCATCTTTGAGCCGTGAGCCCTCTACAGAGGCTCACAATCGTTCTCGTTCCACGTCGTTATCTGAACTTAATGCTCGTGAAATGAATGAGTCAAGGATTAATTTGTGCGTTCGCACAAATTATCCATTTCAATAGCAATAGGAATCGACATAAAAGCCGATGAATTGTAAACTTATTGACTAAAAACAAAACAAATCAACTGACGGGAATTTCTTGTGCAAACGCATTACAATCATCCCCTGCAGCACGCTGACCCCCAAATCAATCGAGAACGCCTCCGCCCTGATCCCTATTGTGGTGTTCGCTTTGACTGCGCCTTCTTCGATCGACCCAATTGATCCTGAAGCTCGGCAATCTGTCGCCGCAATTCGTCTACCAACCCCCGCAATTCCTGGCTGTCCTGGCCCGGTGGAGGCGGCGGAGGCGACGGTGGCGTTGGCGTCCCTGGGCCGCCCGCCTCGGCCGCCGGACCGCGCTGCCCCGACCATAGCGATGGATTGAATGGCCCCCACATCATTTTTGTCCAGTCCGCCACCGTGGGCGTGGGCGACTGCAATCCCATCGCCTGGCGGAGATACTGTTCCACGCTCCGCTGCGAGTCCAAAAAGGCTGTCAACGCCTGGTTGAAATACCGCTGCACGAAGTCATTCACCAACTGCTCGTTGGATCGCAACAATCGGTGTAACAGCGCGACTGGGAAAACCCCCAGCTTCGGCGGGTCAAGCTCGATGATAATCTGGGCCAGGACTTTGGCTGTAATATCCTCCCCCGTTTTCGAATCCGCTACCTGAACCTCATACCCGTCGCGAATCAGCTGATGGATTTCTTCGAGGGTCACATGGCGGCTGCGGGTTGCGTCGTAGTATCGCCGATTCGGATACTTGCGCAATTCCAATCGCTTCGGGCCCCCAGTCGCCTCAGCCATGTCGCCATCTCCTCTGTTTGCCACTGAATAACAGTATCCCTCATGAATGCGACAACCGTCAAGCGAAATTCGGCGATCCTTAAGGCCGCAACTACCGACCAGTCAACCAATTATCCGATCGTTGTGCAGATGCATAATTCCCGTTTGCGCCAGATGCCGACTTGGCCTAACATGATCGATCCTGTTGTACCTGAGGAGGTTCCAGTGGAAATCACAGGCAAAGTCGCAATCGTTACCGGGGCCGGTCGCGATCCCGGCAGCAAGCCCGAAGAGTATAACATCGGCAGCGCCACGGCTGTCGAGCTGGCCAATCGCGGCGCCAAAGCCATCGGCTTGGTCGATCGCAACCCCACGGTTCGGGAGGTCGCCGCCTATATCAACGACAGAATTGGCCGTGAAGTAGCTCATGCGTTTGTGGGCGATACCACGGACGCCGGCTTCCGTCGCCAGGTCTACGATCAGATGGAAGCCAATGCTGGCATCGTCCGTATCTGCGTCCCCGCCGCCGGCATCACTCGCGATCGCCTTGCGGTGAAACTCGACAAGCAGACAGGCCAGGTCGATATCTATCCTGAGGAAATGTTCCACCTCGTCCTCGAAGTCAACCTCGTTGCCCCGGTCTATTGGGCGTTGGAGATGGTTGCCCGGATTGCCAAAGACCGCCGCCGTCAAAACCTCGGCCGATGGGCGCCCAAGCTCTCCAATCGCGAAGAGGACCCCGGCGAACATATCCAGGGAACGGCCATCTTCATCGGTTCGGTCTCATCCCAGGGGAACAAGGGCCAGATCGTCTATGCCGCCACCAAGGCAGGCCTCGAAGGGGCCGCCAGCACGCTCACGAAAGAAGCCATGTTCTACGGTGTACGATGTGGTGTCATCCACCCGGGTTTCACCAACACCCCCATGGTTCGCGCGCTCGGCCAGGATTATATCGCGCAGAATATCCTGCCCTACACGCAGCTTCGCCGCCTGATTTACCCGGAAGAGATTGCCAACGCCATCACCTTCATGATCAGCAACTCCGCCGTCAGCGGGGAACTCTGGGCCGATGCCGGCTGGCATCCGAGCGCTTGATTGCCTGTTCCGCCTCACCATTCCAGACTCCGATGGGCCGCTGGTTTTTCGACAGCGGCCCATTTTCTTCAGGGGAGTTGCCTCCCAAAAACCGCCGTCCTCGCTGGCTGGCCCCGCGGTCTCGTCGGCCCGCACTATTGCGATATTCTCGGCCAGCCGTCCATTCGCGTAAAAACTTGGAGAAAACGTGCGTTGACAGCTTTTGAAGTTCAGCGGTAACACTAAGGACGATCTAGTCCCTTATTTTTTGTTCAACAATTATCTTGTTATTAACGCCCAGTGGGAGATGGATTGCCGAATGGGCATCAACTGGCAGGGGAACATGTGTTGGCGTGCAGTACCCACCGGAAGGATTGTCGCCAATGGCATCTCGGGAATGGGTCAATGCAATTTCCGGAACCTTTTCTCGAAGGGAGCAGGACGATGAGAGAGCTCAAAGGCAAAGTCAGTCTGGTGACCGGCGGGTCGCGAGGGATCGGACGCGCCATCGCCTTGGCATTGGCCGAGGAAGGCGCCGATGTCGCGATCAACTACCAACGTGCTCAGCAGTCTGCCGATCAAGTCTGCGAAGAAATCACCAAGCTGGGAGTCCGAGCCAAGGCCTACCGCACCGATGTAGCCAACGCTCAGGACGTCGACCAGATGATCGCTGGCATTCTGAACGATCTCGGCCCGATCAGTATCCTGGTCAATTGCGCCGGCATTACACGAGACAAGACATTCGTGAAAATGCCGCGTCAGATGTGGGACGAGGTCATCGCCACCAATCTTGGAGGACCCTACAACGTTACCCACGCCGCTCTCCCTTCCATGCTTGACGCTGGCTGGGGGCGCATCATCAACATCTCCTCCATCGTCGGGCAGTGGGGTAACTACGGCCAGGCCAACTATGCCGCGACCAAGGCGGGCCTCATCGGCTTCACCCAGACGCTGTCCCGCGAGTTGGCCCGCAAGAACATCACCGTCAACGCCGTCGCGCCTGGATTCATCGAGACGGATATGACCAAGGATCTCCCCGAGGCAGTCAAGCTCCAGGTGGCTGCTATGACTCCGCTTGGCCGGATGGGCAAGCCGGAAGAGGTCGCGTCTGCCGTGGCGTTCCTGGCCAGCCCCAAGGCCGCGTTCATCACCGGACAGGTGATCGGCGTTAATGGCGGCATGTACATGTAGTCTCCAGGGCGATTAGTCTGCAGGCCGATGCGGTGATCCTTTTTCGTCAGGCAAGTTTTGTCTGGCAAGCCGCGTCGCTTCGACGGTTCTGTCCAGGGTGCCGGCCGGGCGGGGTCAGCCTTTCTCCCGACACCCTGGACCTTTTCCCCACCTGCGAAAACTCACTCCGGCCCTCAGGGTCCGGAACAACGCGCCCGCTGCTGCATATCACGCAACCCATCCCGCCGATTTTGCGTATGCACAACATTGGCGGGTTGCGATGGCACAATTCTTGCAACGTTGCCGTTTCAGTGCTGACCACGGTGTTTTGGCCGTGCGTGGCCTGGTGTTCCGGATGCGAAGGACAAGCGAACTGTTGCTCTGGCAACTTGACTTTTGTGCAAATGCGACTTTTTTTCAGAGATCATCGTCGGTTTTGTCCCGCATCTGGCCGGTTCAACCGTGTACCAACATCCACGCATGTTGCGAAGTATTGTGGCCTCTGTTTTGCACTGGCACAATGCGGAATGAGGTAGTCCGAACTGATCAAGACCGAGCGAAGAGCTCTCGGCGGAGCTCACTGCGGTACGAACGGAATTCCCACCCGATCGCGTGATCCGTCTTCGCAAAGTCCGAGGCTTGCTGGCTCGGCGAGCGGTGTCTATCGCCGCTTGCCCCGTAGAGATTGTGTCGCCGTACTCCGGCGCTGTTTCTGATCCGAAAGGAGTGTCCATGACTACTCAGACCTTGGTTTCCCGCCCGCACGGCCAGCTAGACGCCGGCGAACTCGAAATCCTCGGACCAATGGACCCGGAGTATGATCAGGTACTCACCCCCGAGGCCAAACGGTTTCTCCTTCAGTTGGCCCAGCAATTCGAGGGACGCCGACAGGAACTGCTGACCCTCCGTAAACAGCGGCAGGCTGAACTCGATGCCGGCATCATGCCCGATTTTCTGCCCCATACCCACGAAATCCGCGACAGCGAATGGTCCGTTGCCCCCATTCCTCATGACCTGCGCAATCGCCGCGTCGAAATCACCGGCCCCGTCGACCGCAAAATGGTCATCAATGCCCTGAACTCCGGCGCTGACTGTTACATGGCCGACTTCGAAGACGCCAACTCCCCTACGTGGGACAACGTCGTTCGCGGCCAGCTCAACCTGCGCGATGCCGTCCGCAACACCATCCGCTTCGACAGCCCCGAGGGCAAGGTCTACACCCTCAACCAGAAGATCGCCACGCTCCTGGTCCGCCCACGCGGCTGGCATCTCAACGAGAAACACGTCCGCGCCCTCGGCCAGCCCATGTCCGCCTCCCTTTTTGACTTCGGCCTCTATTTCTTCCACAACGCAAAAGCCCTCATCGACAAGGGCACCGGACCCTACTTCTACCTGCCCAAGCTCGAAAGCCACCTGGAAGCACGCCTGTGGAACGATGTTTTCGTCTTTGCACAAAATGAACTGGGTATCCCCCGCGGCACCATCCGCGCCACCGTCCTCATCGAAACGATTCTCGCCGCCTTCGAGATGCACGAAATCCTCTACGAACTCCGCGAGCACTCCTCCGGCCTGAACTGTGGCCGCTGGGACTACATCTTCAGCATCATCAAGAAATTCAGCAGAAACCCCCGTTTCCTCCTCTCCGATCGCGGCCTGGTCACCATGACCACCCCCTTCATGCGCAGTTATTCGCTGCTCACGATCAAGACCTGCCATCGCCGCGGGATCCACGCGATGGGCGGTATGGCAGCCCAGATCCCCATCAAGAACAACCCTGCCGCCAACGAAGCGGCCTTGGCTAAGGTCCGCGAAGACAAGACTCGCGAAGTTCAGGATGGCCACGATGGCACGTGGGTGGCGCATCCGGCCCTGGTCTCCATTGCTCAGGAGCAATTCCAGCGTATGCCCGGCGACAACCAGATCAGCCGCAAACGCTGCGATGTCCGCTTCACCGCCGCCGACCTGCTCACCGTCCCCGATGTTCCCCGCATCTCCGAACAAGGCATCCGCACCAACATCAGCGTCGGCATCCAGTACCTCGAATCCTGGCTCCGAGGCTTCGGCTGCGTTCCCATCAACAATCTCATGGAAGATGCGGCTACCGCCGAGATCTCCCGCGCTCAGCTTTGGCAGTGGGTCCACCACCAGGCCAAGATGATCGATGGCCGAACCGTCACCCCCGAACTCGTCAGCCAATTGATGAACGATGAGCTGGCCAAGCTCCGCAACGAGCTCGGCCAGGAACGTTTCGATTCCGGCAAATTCGATCTCGCCGCCGAACTGTTTACGCGAATGACCAACGCCAGTGAGTTCCCTGAATTCCTGACGTCGGTCGCTTACGAATATCTGTCATAGGAGCAGTGATAGCAGCACAGGAGAGCTTGTTATGTCTCAATGCAGCAATGGCCAGAGCAATGGCAACAACGTAACTGCAAGCGAACTGGATGAGCAGTGGCGAAGCAGCTCACGGTGGAAAGGCGTCGTCAGGCCCTACTCGACTGAAGACGTCTGCCGCCTGCGCGGCACGATGCCCATCGAGTACACGCTCGCGAGGAAGGGGGCCGAACGCCTCTGGAACCTGGTGAATTCCGAGCCCTATGTCCCGGCCTTGGGCGCTGTGACGGGCAACCAGGCAGTCCAACAGGTCGCTGCCGGCCTGAAGGCGATTTATGTCAGCGGCTGGCAAGTCGCTGCCGACGCCAACAACGCCGGCCAAATGTACCCCGACCAGAGCCTCTATCCTTGCGACAGCGTCCCGGAACTGGTTCGGCGGATCAACAATGCCTTCCAACGCGCCGACCAGATCCACCATGCCGAAGGGGACGACTCCATCTATTGGTACGCGCCTCTGGTCGCCGATGCCGAGGCCGGCTTCGGA
>JBLNDH010000215.1:0-9517 GCA_050261455.1 Bacillota bacterium | reverse complement strand
GTATCCGACGGCCGCCCCCATGAGCAGGGCCGACCCCGCCAGCAGTCCCCATAGACCGGCCCAGATTGATGTTGGCATGCGGCGACCTTGGTTGGGCGGTAACCACTTTCCCCTGCGTGAGGCCGAGGCCGAGGCGGCCCGGCGGCACAGGCGATGATGTGCCTTCTGCAAAGCTCATGCTATCACGGCTTGCATGGCGGAGGCATGGGCTGACGCCATGCCGCTGCTGATCTGGCAATGCGACCCAGAAGGCAAGTGCGACTACTTCAACCGAGGCTGGCTGGAATTCACCGGACGAGCAATAGAGCAGCAACTGGGCAACGGCTGGTCCGAGTGCATGCATCCGGAAGATTTGCCGCGTGTAATGGACATTGTCCGTGGCTCCCTCGACCGGCGCGAACCGTTCCAGATGGAGTACCGTGTTCGCCATCAAAGTGGCGAGTGGCAATGGATTCTGGATCGAGGCGTGCCGCGGTTCAGCCCCGAGAGCCAGTACCTGGGTTTTGTCGGCGGATGCCTCGACATAACGGATCGCAAGAGGATCGCGGAGGAACTGGCGGCCGCCAAGCTCAGTGCCGAGCGGGCGATGGCTATCGCAGAGGAAGCCAGCCGGGCCAAGGACCACTTTCTGGCGGTCCTCTCCCATGAGCTGCGCACGCCGCTCACCCCGGTGTTGGCGGGCGTGACAATGCTCCAGGCGGACGCCAGACTCGATCGCGATACCCACGACCTGCTGGCCATGATGCGGCGCAACGCTGAAGTTGAGGTACAGCTCATCGATGGTCTGCTGGATGCAACACGCATTGCTCGTGGGAAGATCGAACTGAAGCGGCAGCGCATTCAGCTTTGCGAGGTGATCAGTCGAGCGGTGAGTATCTGCCGTCCTGACATCGAATCGCGGGGCACGCATCTTGGCGTAGACATCGGCCCCGATGCACCGTATCTGCTCGATGCAGATCTGGTGCGCCTGCAGCAGGTGTTCTGGAATCTGCTGCGGAACGCCATCAAATTCACGCCACGAGGAGAATGCATCGGCATCCGATGCCGCCTGGACAATCATCATGCCGTAGCCGAAGTCAATGACAGCGGCATCGGGATCGATCCAGAGTCCCTTCAACGCATCTTCCGTGCCTTTGAGCAGGGAGAGCCACCTACCACGCGGCAGTTCGGTGGGCTGGGGCTGGGACTGCCGATATGCAAGGCGCTCGTCGAGATGCACGGCGGCACTATCGAGCCAACAAGTGAGGGTACCTGATTTCGCTGGTTCACTATGCCTGCATCTACGGCGAGAACCCCGAAGGCAAGGTGACGGCCGCCAATTCCCGCCTGACGCCAGAACAGGCGACGCTCTTCCAGCAAATCGCCTGGCGCACGGCACGCAATTACAGACACTCAGGCCTGCAACCGGCGAATCGTTGATCAGGATGACAGCGTCATCGCATTCAAGATTCGCGCTCAAGGCTGCTTATCGAGCCGCCCCAAGTGCCTGGATCTCACATGGTCGCAGGTGGCCGCTGTAAATCCGCAGGTCATCGATCTTCCCCTCCAGATATCGGGCCGTCTTCGGGTCAGCCGAGTAGCGACCAAGCTCGATAGGGCCAATCGGCGAGAACACCTTGCTCAGGTGGTCCGTGTAGGTCACATCCTGTCCATTCACATACACACGTTGAGCGTTGTGGCGACGGTCCACCGTGATCGCCACATGGTTCCAGCGGCCACGGGGAAGCACGTGGTTGTGCGTCGCAGCGCCGTGGACCTCCTTGCCATCGCTGGTCTCGGTGCGAAGCAACTCGATGAACGGAGCGATGTCCGGTACGGCATAGACCTTGAAGGTCGGCAGTGACAGGATCCCTCGCTCGCCGAAGGCTTTCTCCGGCATCCAGACCCACAGACTGATCGTGAAGCGGTCGCCCAAATCGATCTCGGGCAATGTGGCATAGCCGCTCTTGCCATCCAGCTTCAGCGAGCCTGAGCCCTGGGCTTTGTCGATGGTGTCGAATCCGGCTCCGCCTCCTGCCGTGCCATGCTTTCCTCCGACGATGTCATTCACATTGCCGTCCAATGGATAGTGCCGGACGAGCCTGGCTTTCTCGAAGACCGCAGCGGGTTTCTCGGAATGGGGGCAGAGACCGGCATACGCTGCCTCCAGCCCCGCCTCCTTTTCCCAGGCAGCGTTCTCATCGGTGTTGCCGTCCCAGACCTGGCGGTCACGGCGAGCCCCGCCGTCTTGGCCGCCGGTGTTGAGGTGGAAGGAGTTGCCCACCGAGCGGATGACGTTCTCTCGCAGCGTGTTGCCACTGGAGCATTCATCGAGATAGATCCCCGCAATGGGATTGGCCTCGGCTGTCGCGCCACGATAGACATCGTGAATGAAGTTGCGATAGACCAGCAGCGTGCTATTGCTCAGGTTGAACTGGGTGGTGAAGACGTAGATGCCTGCTCCGTCGTCCAGTTCCTTCATCACATGGTGCACGTGGTTGAACTGGATGCGACTGCCGATGGCCGGGGACTCGTGTTTAGAAAAGTAGCCGTAGGTGATGCCAGCGTAGCCGCCATCGAACACCTCGTTGTGCTCCACCGTGCAGCGGGTGGCCACCGAGACGCAGATGCCCGAGGCGGCGAAGTTCTGTCGCCCATAGCCGCCCATTACGTTATTGCGGATGAGGTCGTCACGGCACTGATTGGCTTCGGTGGGCATCTTGTCCTGTTCCGCGTACACCACGATCGGCGTGTCGCCGATCTCGGCGAAGATGTTGCCCTCGATGAGCGTCTTCTGGGTGCCTTTGACCAGGATCAGCCCGCCAGCGGTGGTATTGCGGACGATATTGTTGACGAAGTGGATGTTCCGGGTGCCGGTGAGCTGGATGGCTCCGGGGTTGGTGCTCCAGCCATCCCAATGCACATTGCACTGGGCCCCACTGTAGCCGCGATCGCTGTCGGCGTGCAGCCAATTGTCATGCTCGAAGATCAGGCCATCGAACGTGACATTCGACGTTCCCTTCAGCGTCACCATCCGCTCGATACGCGGGACGATGATCTCGGCGTTGGCTAGGTCCTCCCCCGGCCGAGGCATGTAGTAGAGCCTGTGGGCCTTGCGGTCGAGATAGAACTCGCCGGGCTGATCGAGGAACTCCAGCGCATTCTCGAAAAAGTAATACTGCCCATTGGCCTTGGGCGGCACGTTGGCCTGCTTGTATTCCAGTTCCACGGCTTTGGCGGTGGGGAAGAGCACGTCATCGCCGTCGTAGGTTCCGAATCCCTTGAAATGAATGCGGCTGATGGCCCAGTGCTTCTTCACCACCAGCTCCACCTGCTCCATCCGCTGCCACTGCTTCAGGATGCCGCTGCCTTGGAGGCGGATGCTGTTGGTCATCGGCTCCCACTGCTTGAGCTGACGCCACTGGCCGACATTCGGATCGCGGGCGGTGATCGCCGGTTTGCCATTGATGTAGAGCTGGCGGAAGTTGCCGTCGCCGGCATCACACGACCAGATGCCGTTGCCTTCATCTTGCCACGGGCCCTTGATAATCCGGCCGGCGCTGAGTCGCGGCTTGTGGGCCAGATTCTGAGCTCTGTAAGTGATGCATCTGCCTTCGGGAGCCGAGTCCTTTTCGGTCAATTCCAGAGTGGCGGACAGGTGGTATAGGCCCGGCAGCACGTACACGACGGTATCTTCGGCAATCGGCTGCCGCTGGCGGATGGCGTCGCGGGCGCGAGCCAGCGTGGCGAAAGCCTCGGCGGGCGTGGTTCCAGAGCTCGCATCGTTGCCGTCGGGCTTCACGAAATAAGCGATTTCAGCGCGAAGCGGCAACGACGACCAAACCACAATCAGAGCGCAGACCAGAAGCTTGGAAATCCGTTCTCTATCCATGATGTCACGCAATGCTGTTGAACTCTCGCGTCGCTCCCTGCCGTCAACGAGGAGGTCACGGGAGTCATTGGCGGGATTAAGCACCCGGCACGCTGTATACCAACCGCAGACGATTGCGTTGCGGCCCGATCATACACGGATAGCCACATGCACTACAAAGACCAGCCGTTCTGCATCGGCCGCTTGAGCAATCGGTTGGCCTCCTCGTTACCGACGAACTGCTCTTTGGCCGGGTCCCACTTCAGCTTCGCCTTGAGCCGTCCGGCGATGCCGGCAATCAGGCCCATGTACGAGGCTTTGTACATGGCCTCCACGTTGGAGACCGGATCCTTCCATGACTTGACGCACTGCAGGAAGTTGTCCTGGTGGTTGTCCGATTTGTAGAGGTGCGGTTCGTCCTCTTTCAGTTGCAACTTCAACAGCGACTGCGGCTCGGCCCAGACGCCGGACCGATCCACCTGCACCCATCCCTTATCGCCGATGAACCGACAGCCCGTCTTCACCGTCCCCCACGGTGCCGATGGGGGGAATGCAAACAACCTATTCCGTCCTGTGTGGCGATTGTTCAACGCTGATTCCGACCTTACCAGATCGATCGATTCGACTGGTCTACACCAGTCCCCCCTATGCCCTTCAACGCAAATCCATCTACCCCGGAATTCCAGCGAAAGAGTATCCGGCGTGGATGGCAGGTATCCTCTCGTTGTTGGCACCAAAGTTGACCATGGATGCCAGCGTGTTCCTGAATATCCGCGATCATCAGGAGAAGGGGGCATTGTCAGGGTACGTCTTGGATACGGTGTTGGCGTGCCGTCAGGTCATACCCCACATCGATACCCTCATCTGGTTCTGCCCCTACAAACCACCGCTCGGAAGCAACCTGAGACCACGCCGCGCATATGAACCCATCTATTGGTTCTCGCCTTCCAGAAAGCCATTCATCAACCTGAGAGCTTCGACGGCTGAGAAGACGTGGAAGCCCGGCAGGAAACGTCAGCCGAAAGCATGGCTGCAAGATATGAAGCTCGCTCCCAGACAAATGCGACATGACAAGCCACCACGAATCACGGACGTTGTAACTGCGGTGACTGGCAGCATTGATGCCGGTATTGACCACGCAGCCATGCAGCCGCGTGCGGTGCCACGCTACATCATTCAGCATTGGAGTGAACCCGGTGACGTGGTATTTGATCCCTGTTGCGGGTCTGGCACCACACTGCTTGCCGCACAGGAGTTGGGATGGTCAGGAATCGGGATTGATGCCGTCCCCCAATATGTCGAGCTTTGCCGCCAGAGGTTGGCTGCCGCCGCCGCCGAAAAGGCTGCATCACCTCACCCCTCTAGAAAGTTACTTCTGATCCGCCCGAACGCTGGCCGAATTGTGGCTAAAATGCCAAAATGACAGATCAAACAGACCCATCCTTGCGCATCGTAAGTGCTTGGCTTTGGAAGGGATTATATATCGTTCTGAACAGAACATAAAAAAGGTGGCGTGGACCTCTCGGCAGGGCATGTTTTCCGCTGAAAAACCGTGATTTTCTGGGGTAGTGGCCCCTTGCCTACCCTCAACTCTTTTTGCTATCTCCTGCCTAAGGATTAGTCCGTTCGCCTGAGCACTGAAACCTTTTTTGCCCTCGGAGGAGAATGATGACGAACGAGCAGCCTCAGCAGCCGGTCAAACCCTACCCCGGTTGGCCCATGTATGCCCACCCGAGCGGGCAGTGGTGCCGGAAGCACAACCGCAAGCCCTACTACTTCGGCTCGTGGCGCGGCGACTGGAAGGAAGCGGAGAAGGATTACAACTGGCGATGGCCCCACATCGAGGCCGGGCGACCGGACCCCAAGTACGAGGCAGCCATCAAGACAGGCCCCCACAACCTCGAATACATCTGCAACTGGTATGTCAACGAACGCCGCCAGGTGTTCGAGCAGGGTCGAATCCGGCACCACGCTTACTTCGACTCGAAGGAGGCGGCGGACGTGACACTCAAGCGGTTCAGCAAGAACCGAATGCCCGAGACTATCACGCCGCATGAGTGGGGCCAGTTCCGCACCTGGATGGAAGATCAGTGGGGAGCCTGCAAGCTCCGCCGGATTGTCGGGTACGTGCGCTCGATGGGCAAGATGGCCTACGATGCCGGCCTGACCCCTGGATTCCGATTCGGCACCTCGTTCCCGAACGTGTCACGCGACAGCATTCGGGATGACCATGAGGAAATGCGCAGGCAGCGTGGCGAGAAGCTGATCCCCTACGAGGAGCTTCCCGCCCTATGGAAGGCGCACACGCAGCCGTACGACGCCTTCTTCCTGCTGGGCCTCAACGCCGGTTTCCTCGCGTGCGACTGTTCTGAACTGCCGCAGGACGCGATTCTGCATGATGAGCAGGCCATCGACTTCTCTCGCGTCAAGACGAATGTGCCTCGCTACTACGTACCCCTGTGGCCCGAGACGTACAAGGCAATCGTCAATGCTTTGAGCAACCGGGGCCAGATCAACGAGTCAGCCCTGGCGCTGGCCGTGCGGGCGTGGGAGCTGCGCAAGCCCAGGGATGGGAAGAAGGCCACGGAGCGATGGGAGCGAGAGAAGCCGGACTGGAACAAGCTGGTGTTCATCTCACGGATGGGCGTCCCATACGTCACGCAACGGGTCAATTACGAAAACGGCCTGCCGTGCAGCCGCAGTGCCAAGGACACGATCGGCGAGTACTTCGGTGATCTCCTGGTCGAGAAAGGGCTCAAGCGCAGGGGAATCGGATTTGCCACGCTCCGCCACAACTACTTCACACGGGCGACGGAGTACGATGAGGCAGCGGCGCGGTTTATCATGGGCCACCGCGATCCGTCGATGGGTGCCTGGTATAAGCACCTGGACGACCAGAAGATCGCACGGCTGTGGGCGCTCGTGGAGAAACTGAGGGGAGATCTTCTCTATCCAAGCAACTTGGGGAACGGCCAGGCAGCCGTACTCCGTCTGAATCGTACGGATGACGGCGTGCGAGCCTCGGCGGGTTGAACCTTCAACTCATCCACATCTTCCCGCTTGATGCGGTAGAACCGACGGCTCCCCGTTCCAACATCCAGAGCGGGGAGCCGCCCTTTTTCGATGTTCCGGATTACGGATTGCACTGAGCAGCCCAGGATCACAGCGGCTTCGCCGACGGTCAACATCGTGTCCATGCCTTCATCCAATCCGGTCGCAGCGGTGAATAACAGGGGCCACCCTCATGCAGCCATCGTCGCGGGTTCTGCCGGAATGCAGCGTCACTTCTTCCCATCGCGAATGTCGCGGATCACACGGTTGTCCACACCGTACAACCGGGCAATGCTGCTTACCGTGTGCTGCTCACGGAGCATTTGACGGATCACAGGGATATCCGCCACCTTGAGCTTCGATCGTCCGTTTCGCTCCCCCACCGCCGATCTTCCTCGCGAGACGCGATCGGCCACGTTGTCTGCATGGGTGCCCGGCAGCAGATGGGCTGGGTTCTGACACCGCGGGTTGTCACAGCTATGGCGGATGACCTCGGTGTTTGGATCGCCGCCATGCATGATGAAGCTGACGCGGTGTGCTTGGATGCAGCGGCCCTTCTTGCCGCCCACCTTGATGAGCCCATGTCCATCCTTCGCGGTGGCAGCGGTCCAGTTCCAGCAGGCGTCTAGGCTGCCAACGTTCACATGGGAGAAGAGCTGTTTCCGAACGGCCTCAGAACGAATGCGGTCAACAAGCCATTATTCCATGCGGCCAGTGAAGCACGTGCATGCGGAACGGCTGTGGACGAGAATTCGCCCCGTTGACCCCCAAATTCGCGCGGGATCCGTCGACCTGAAGTGGAGGCTCAGATGGAGCAGTTTATGCTCAATCAGCGATGGTTTGGCCGCCGGGATTCGTACCGGCTGCCGTCTGAAGTGATCTCGACCCGGGCGTATGAAGTCGCCCCGGTCCCAGACGACCGGACGGCCAAGGCGTTCGTCTGCGAGCACCATTACTCAGCGACCTACCCCGCCGCCCGCTACCGCTTCGGCCTGTATCGGGGTGATGCGCTGGTCGGCATTGCGGTGTTCTCCCATCCCTGTAATGACCGAGTTCTCACCAGTGTCTTCCCGGCATCGCCCGCTGAATCCACCGAGTTGGGGCGCTTCGTCCTGTTGGATTCTGTACCAGGCAACGGCGAAACGTGGTTCCTCGGGCGGTGTTTCGAGCTGCTGAAACGGGTCGGCATTGTGGGCGTGGTGTCGTACTCCGATCCGGAGCCCCGCATCACGACGGAGGGCCGAGTCATCTTCGGAGGGCATGTTGGCACCATCTATCAGGCGCACAACGCCGCCTACTTGGGGCGGAGCACGCTGCGATATCTCCGCCTGCTGCCGGATGGAACGGTGCTCTCTGCCCGAGCCATCCAGAAGGTGCGCGGGAAAGAACAGGGATGGCGTTACGCCGCCGAACGGCTGGTGGCATTCGGTGCGGAGGAACCGGGAAGCAACTTGCGTGAGTGGCTGTCGGTATGGATTCCGCGGCTCACCCGCCTCTGGAAACACCCTGGCAACCACAAATACGCATGGGGTCTGGACCGGACAATGCGCCAGTCACTGCCGGCATCCCTGCCGTACCCGAAACAAACAACTCCTCTGTCGGCGCTCGGGCCGGCGCTGCACGGTGTCGCCTGGTGATCCGCGCCGACCATAGCCATTCTGCATAGGCATCCCAGGGTGAGGACCGGGTCGGTTCTCACCCTTTGTCTTGGAGGGCCAGATGAGCGATACGTTCTATGTCGATGCCGGGGTGCTGTTGAAGGAAGTGAAACTCGCCAGGGAGTTCATCGGGAGCCGGGTGCCCAAGCCGGTTCTCCAGTGCGTCAAGCTGGCCGTGGGCGCAGGCCAAGCTCAGATCACGGCCACGGACCTGGAGGTGACGCTGACGCGCAGCTTTGAGGTGCTGTCGCGGAACTGGCACCGGTTGGTCTGCGACCGCTGCGGGCAGATGCTGGATATGCTGCAAAAGCCGCCCATTCTCTGCGCCGTCGCCGGCTGCACCGGCACCATGCGAGAGGGGCAAAGCTCCGACTTCCTCGCCCTGGTCCCGGCCGATCACCTGGCGAATATCGCCAAGGAATGCCCCGCGGCGCTGGAAGTCGAGAGCGGCACGCTCAAGGAAGAGCCTTGCGTGGTCATCCGCCACGCTCAAAAGACGCGGGCAACCAAGAACGTACCGGCGGGGATCATGTCCAGCGAGTTTCGGCTCTACACACAACCGCTTGAGGCGTTCCCGCCTGCTGTTGAGGTCAAAGCCGAGTTTGCCGTCATCACGGTGGGCATGCGTGACCTGGCCAAACTCCTGCGGTGGGGACTGCCGGCGCTGGACAAGAGCAGCCGGTGGGGACTGGTGTTCCGGCAGGACAAGGGCGGCATCACCGTTGGTGCGACCAATGGGCGAGTTCTGTCGATCTTCGGCGGCACGAAGGCCGAGAACGCACGGGCTGCCACCAAGGCCATTGTCGTCAACTGGAAGATTGCCGACCGGCTGCTCGATGTGCTGGAGCGCGAGATCAAGACCAATCCCGCCGCGGACAAGGTAGAGATCCGCTTCGAGGAAGAGAAGGACGCCTTCTGCGTTCAGGGGGATAGGTGGCGGGTGACGGCCTGCTGCGCT
>JBLNDH010000214.1:0-5275 GCA_050261455.1 Bacillota bacterium | reverse complement strand
GCAGCCCATCATTATCGCTTTCATCATCGCCGGAGCAGTGGTCGGACCGCGGGTCGGGTTTGGCTGGGTCCGTGAGAGCCAGAGCATTGAAATCATTTCCGAGATCGGTCTGGTCCTGCTGCTTTTCGTCATCGGGCTGGAGATGAACCTTAAGGAACTGCTGGCTTCCGGCCGTCAACTGCTGATCGCTGGATTCGGCCAGTTCCTCATCTGCGCAGTGCTTGGCGTCGCTGTTTTTGGGTCGCTGGGCTATGGACTGAAGGGCAGCTCCAGCGACGGCCTCTATCTAGCGCTGCTCTGCGGTCTCTCCAGCACCGCCATTGTGGTCAAGCTGCTCTTCGACAAGGGCGAACTGGATGCCCTTCCCGGTCGCCTGACGCTGGGCATCCTCGTCATCCAGGATATTTACGCGATCTTCATCCTCGCCTTCCAGCCCAACTTCGCCAACCCCTCGATAGGCCCGATCCTCCGGGCCGTTTTGGGCACGGTCGGACTGCTGGTGGCCGGATTTCTGGTCAGCAAATACGTCCTGAAACGACTCTTCCTCTCGATCGCCATGGCTCCGGAGATGGTCTTGGGCGTGTCCGTAGGATGGTGCATTACCGTGGCAGCCATTGCCGTTGCACTCGGACTATCCAAGGAGATGGGGGCACTGGTCGCCGGGCTCTCCATTTCCGCATTCCCCTATAGCGTTCACGTCACCGCTAAAACGCTGCCGCTCCGCGATTTCTTTCTGACCCTGTTCTTCGTGTCGCTGGGTTTGAAGATCGTCAGCCCCACTTGGACCATGGTAGGGCCCGTGCTCGGGATCTCCGCCTTCGTTGTGGTGTCCCGATTCTTGTCGGTCTATCCTTTGGTGATGATCTCCGGCGGCGGCCGACGGGCGGCCTTCGTCAGCAGCATCAACCTCGCCCAGATCAGCGAGTTCTCGCTGGTGATCGCCAGCTTGGGTGTGCAGTACCACCACATCAGCGAGCAAACCGTGGCCAACATCATCTACGCGATGGCCCTGACAGCCATCCTCTCCTCGTACGGTATCCGCTTCAGCCATCCGCTCTATCTGGCCTTCAACCGGGTCATGGATCGCATCCGCCCCCAGGCGACTGCCGAACAGCGGCAGCCGCTCGCCACTCAGGGCTACGATATTGCCATTCTGGGCTACCACCGGGGAGCGCGGGCGGTGGTGGAGGCGATTGCGCGGACGCAGCCCTCGTTGTTGGGACGCATCCTGGTGGTGGACTTCAACCCGCTGGTGTTGGAGGAACTGAGGGCCAAGGGAGTGGCCGGGATGTTCGGCGACATCAGCAGCCTGGAGACCCTCAAGCATGCCCATCTGGATGAGGCCAAGGTAATCCTCTCCACCATCCCCGACCTGCTGCTGCGAGGCATCGACAATATGGGCCTGCTGCGATTGTGCAAGGCCGTCGCGCCTCATGCGGTAATCGTGGCGACAGCCAACGACGAGAGGCACGAACAGCGTCTGCGGACCGAGGGCGCGACTTTCGTCGTTCGACCCTACGACTTGGTTGGCGAGTGTTTGGCCGGCTTCGTCGGGCGAACCATTGCCCAAGATCCTCACAGGCCGGCAGGGCTTGTGCCCGCTGCCTTCGAACCAGCGTTGTCCGGCAGCCAATGAGCCCAGCAGCTTTCTCGGGGGATCTTCGGCTCCGATGGTAGGGGGGAAAGATGCCCTGGTTGCCGACTCCCGGCCCAGATCCAATGAGCTTGGGCCGCGAAGCTATGCGTCCGAGTTGGAACACGAATGGGGTCTGGAAAGGATTCGATCCTCTCAAGCTTGAATGCCGTCTTCGCCAAACATCTGTACTGGAGGAGGTAGTCGACACCTTTGTGACTATCTTCTACCTAATTCGCCAGCACCGGCCTCAGCAACAACCCTCTAACCGTACAACTTGACACCCCATTCCCCGACGGCTACAACGAACCCTTTCCGGCTTGGAATGTGGCTCTATATCTATTGCAACTGGCCGGCCCTGTGGCACTTTATTGGCACTTTCGCTCATCGCCTATGTCAGCTTTGATCTTGAGCATGGCCGATTCGCGTACATTCTTCGAGCGGCTGTTCTTCGGCCCAGGGCCAGAACCGCTTAGCCCGCTCATCGCCATCCTCTATAGCATCGTGGTCGTTATGGTCGCGGTCCTGCCGTTCATCTCCGCCTTGGCCATGATTGCCATCTGGGGCGAGCGGAAGGTCGCTGGCCATATGCAGTGCCGCTTCGGGCCCAACCGCCTCGGGCCCTGCGGAATCTTCCAGTCACTCGCGGATGGTACCAAGCTGTTCCTTAAAGAAGATCTGATCCCCAAAGAGGCCGATAGCTTCCTCTTCCGCTTGGCGCCCTATCTCGCGTTTGTGCCAGTATTTGTGGCGTTCGTGGCCATGCCGTTCGGGCCTGAAGTCACCTTCGAGCGAAACCTCAACTCCGGGCTCTTCCTGATCCTGGCGATGCTCAGTGTCGAAGTGATGGGCGTCATCCTCGGCGGCTGGGCCAGCAACAATAAATGGTCCCTCTATGGAGCGATGCGCGAGGCCTGCCAGATGGTCTCCTACGAAATCCCGCTCGGCCTGTCGCTGATCATCGGCGTTATGGTCGTCGGCACGCTCAATGTCGTAGACATGGGTTTTGCCCAGGGCGGCGGCCTGCATACCTGGCTGATCTTCCGTAACCCCTTTATTTTCCTCGCCTTCTTCGTCTATTTCACCGCCAGCCTGGCCAGCAACAAGCGAGCCCCCTTCGACTTGCCTGAATCGGAATCCGAACTGGTCGGCGGCTATCACACCGAATACAGCGGCATGCGGTGGGCTTTCTTCTTCTTTGCCGAATACGCCGCCATGTTCGTGGTAGGGGGGATCCAGACGGCGCTGTTCCTGGGTGGCTGGAATGATCCCTTCGGACTGATCGGCTACTACCACGCCCAGTTCATGAAGGACCCCAACAGCCATGTGATCGGCCTGATCCTCTTGAACGTGGTGGCTGCCGCGGTCTTCACTCTCAAGGCCAGCATCATCATCTTCGTTCAGATGTGGCTCCGATGGACGCTCCCCCGGCCGAGGATTGATCAAGTGCTCTATGTCTGCGTGAAGGTACTTATGCCGCTGGCCTGCGTGCTGCTCCTGGGGGCGGCGTTGTGGGAACTGTTTGTGCCGACGCGAACGGGCAACCCCTGGCAGGATTACAACCCGCTTGTTTGGGGTGACTTGGCTGCCGGTTCGACCTTGAGCGCCATCGTGCAGATGCTGCTGACGTTCATCGGCTTGGCCATCTTCCTGGCCATCATCGGGTGGATCGGTTACGCCGCTTACACCGGCCGGAATCTTAAGGAGCGACTGACCGACCCGGCTCCAATCAGCACGGATGAGCCCCAGACTTCGGCTTCCTAACGAGATTCGAGATCGATAATGGACGGAATGATCCTGGCATTGCGAAACCTCCCGATCGAGGCGGCCTTGTTCTACCTGTTTGCCGCTGTGGCGGGACTGTCTGCCCTCGGAGTGGTGGTGTCACGCAACATCGTCCGCCAAGCCGCGTGTCTGCTGTTTACGCTTGGTGGCGTGGCGGGGTTGTATTTTCTGCTGGCGGCGGAGTTCCTGGCGGCAGTGCAATTGGTCGTTTATGCCGGCGGCACGCTGATCTTGATCATCTTCGGCGTGATGCTGACCAGCAAATCCCCCTTCAGCAAGTTCCAACCCAAGCCGGTCGAGGTCGTCTTGGCGCTGGTGATTGGAGCGATACTGCTGGTGGCGCTGATCGCGGGCATTCGCCTGTCCATGACCGCTCGCGTGTTTTCGCAAACCTCGCTGGCGACCGATCAGGGCTACCCCATGCTTCGCCTGGGACAGCTCCTGCTCGGCGATTACCTGGTCCCATTCGAAATCGCCAGCGTGTTGCTGCTGGTCGTGATGATTGGTGCGGCGTACCTGGCCAAGGCCCGGCGTCGCGGCGCCATCGGGCGGCCGTCGTGAAGGTTTAAAATCCCGGGTTCGAATCAACCTGGGTTTGAGGTGCAGGAACAACCTGCGGGAAGATTATGTATTTGGGCGCTCTCAGCTCATCGATTGGCCTGCCGCACTACCTGATCCTGGCGGCGGTGCTGCTTGTTTGCGGCTTGGTGACCATCCTCACCAAACGCAATGCCATCGGCATTCTCATCGGTGTCGAATTGATCCTGAATGCCGCCAATGTAAACCTGGTGGCGTTCAACCGCTTCTCGCATGGTGGCACTGGCGCCATGCCGGCTTTGGATGGCCAGGTCTTCGCGATCTTCGTGATCGTCCTGGCCGCCGCCGAAGCCGCCATCGCCTTGGCCATCATCCTGAACTTCTATAACAACTCTTCGACCATCGACGTCGAAAAGGCCAAAAACTTGAAAGGATGAGGAATAGTTGCCAGCTGTTAGTTGCCAGTTGCCAGCAGCTAACAACCCCGACTGGCAACAATTGACTGGCAACTACGAACTGGCAACTACTAACTAACAACTGGCAACGATTACACCTATGCCCACGCCTGCAACCCTGCTTCTGATCGCCACGCTGCTGCCTCTGGCATCGTTCGTTCTGCTTGTCTTCCTCGGCAAGCGCATGGGCAATCCCTTGGCGGGATGGGTCGCCACCGGCGCCATCGGCTTGAGCTTTGTCTGCGCTTGCATCACCATGGCCATCTGGGTCGGCGGCAAGGACTCCGGCTGGGGCAAGGACGTCGGGCCCATCAACCTCCCCATCAAGTGGGTCCCTGTCGGCGAGGGCGTCCGACAAGCAAACCCCGGCTTCCTCGATCTGGGCATCTATGTCGACAGCGTCACCGTCTACATGTTCTTCATGGTGACGCTCGTCTCCACCTTGGTCCACCTGTTCTCGATCGGGTACATGGCCGAGGACAAGCGATTCCCGCGATTCTTCACCTACCTGGGCCTCTTCTGTTTCTCAATGCTCGGACTGGTGCTCGGCGGGACCCTCCTGCAACTGTTCATCTTCTGGGAACTGGTCGGCCTCTGCTCGTACCTGCTGATCGGGTTCTGGTACGAAAAGAAGAGTGCATCCAACGCGGCTATCAAGGCGTTCTTGACCAACCGCGTCGGCGATTTCGGGTTCGTCATCGGCCTGGGCATCCTCTTCTATCACCTGGGCAATGCGACGCTCCCGGATGTGTGGGGAGCGCTGGATATCAGCAAGCTCGGCCAGCGCGGAATCGAACTGTCCAATGGTCTCTGGTTCACGCCCACGCTCCTCACGGTCATGGGCGTTGGCCTCTTCTTCGGTGCC
>JBLNDH010000213.1:0-10749 GCA_050261455.1 Bacillota bacterium | reverse complement strand
ATGAGCGCGATTTTGAGAGTCTGCCAACAATGCTGCCGCTGGCGCCGGCACAGATGCAGTTGATGGCGAAGCTGACGGCGAAGTATGCCGACTCGCTAAAAGATGCGCGGATTGCCCGCACGAAGGCCGGCGTCAGTTGGAAGATGCAACTGCACAGCCCGGCCATCTCGGTGTTGCTGCCTTGGCTGAGCCCACAGCGGCACCTGAGCCAATTCCTTCGCGCGGCAGCTCTCCTTGCACATCAGCAGGGGGATGATGCGGCGGCGGTGGAGTATGTGCGAGATATACTGGCTGCGAGCCGGGCGTGTGATCGATCACCTTTCCTTGTCTCTCACCTGGTTGCGATAGGCATCGCGGCAGAGGCCGAGCGTACTTTGGTGAAGATCACGCCGGATCTGCGGATCGCCGATGCGGACAGGCCTGCGCCGGGTGCCACTGGCGGCTTGCCCGCCAGTGTTTTGCCCAGGGAAAACAGCACTGGCAGCAAGCTGCCCGTGGCGCCCATCCCGCAAACACCGGGCATCCGGCCCGCGAGTCGGGAGCAGGTTGAGGCACTGTTGGTGGAGTTGCTGGATGAGCGGCCATCGCGCGAGGGGTTTGTGCGGAGCATGCAGGGGGAGCGGCTGTTCGAGGTCGACACGGCGATCTGCGTGACGAATGGAACCCTGAGTCAGAGTGATCTGTACTATTCCCCAAGGCCCGGCACTTTTCGCGACGGATTGTTCAACCTCTTTGCCCGCACGGCGCGGCCGCTGATCCTGAACGAGGCCAGGGCGATGTTGGCATGGTCGTCGCAGATGGTGGAGGCGGCGGGGGAGGCGGATCTGCCGACGACAACGGCGAAGATCCCGACCATGCCGGCGAGGTCCCTTCGTCACCCGCTTCTGAGCATGCTGGCGCCAGCGCTGAACACGGTGGCCAATCGGCACTACGCCAACGTGTACCAACTGCGGAAAATCGCATTGGGGCTGGCGGGGCGGATGTATGAGGTCGATCACGGAGCGGTGCCGCAACGGCTGGAGCAGCTGGTGCCGCGGTACGTGGCGAAGATTCCGCTGGATCCGGTCAAAGGTGGCGGAGCCATGATGCCGTTTGGGCCCACCACGCAGGCAACGACGAAAGCGGTGGGGGGGAAAGCTGTGCAGTAGCAGAAATCTCGCGGACCACTCCCACGCCGGACTGTAGCGCAGCGGAGGTCCGGATTAATTCCGGTATGCCAGGAGATATCCGGCCCTGCGCTACGCTCCAGGCCGGCTTGGGGAGGGAATGTGTGGCAATATGCACGAGACGCAGAAGAGCATCCTCAACATCGAAATGCAGCAGGATACAACTGCGATGCCGCGACGGTATTGGTGGATGAAGCGGATTGCAGTGGGATACGTGCTCTTTGTGGCGGTGGTGGGGGGGCTGTATGGGGTGTCGAATCATCTGGCGGAGCGGCGGCTTCAAGTTGAACTCGATAAGCTTCGCGCTCGGGGTGAGCCGGCGGTGCTGAGCGATCTTGCTGGACCACCCGTCCCCCCAGAGCAGAATGCGGCGATCCTGCTGAAGAAGGCCGGCGAAATTGATTTGGAGGACGCAGATGTACTCGGCGACATTCCGCTGCGGCCGCCGTTGTCGGCGGGAGATGCTGCAACTCTGGAGCGGATCCTTGGCAAATGGGAGCCGGGACTGCAATTGATCCGCCTCGCGCGGGAGTTGCCAGGCATCAACTGGGATCTGAATACGAGCAATGTGGCAGAACTGATCGAAATGCGACAGCTAAGGAGCCAGTTTTCTCTGTACGAGTGTGTAGCGGCGGCAGCGGCACTTGCCCATGCAAAGCAGAATGACCGCGATTCGATTGAGTACCTGCGTGACCTGCTGATGCTCTCCCGGGCCACGGATCAGCCACCGTTGCTTGTAGCTCATCTCCGCGCAATAGGAGTGCGTGGGCATCCCATAAGCATGATCGATAACCTTGTGCCCCGGTTGCAGATCGCTCGGCAGGAGGCAGCTCTTTCGGATCGCCCGGGGCCAGCCAGTCCGTTGCAGGTGCGATCGCTGATCCGGGAGTTGGTGGATGATGAGGGTTTCCACCAGGCACTGACTCGGGCTATGCAAGGAGAGCACGTCTTGAACGTTGTTCTTATCCCCAAGTGGTGGGACAACGGGCGATGGGAAGTGCCCTTTCTACGGCCACTGCTGCTAACCGATGCGCGGGCGCATTTGAACTGGTCATCACGGTACGTCGAAGCGGCGCGCGAACACGACTGGCCGACGGCCCGGGCGAAGCTGCCGGCCGTGCCAGCGGCACCGCTTCAGCCGAGCCAGAAACTGGCTGCCATGACAGCCAACACGCAAACGGGAACCTTCCTCTCGCACTACAGGACCCTCGTCGCGGGCAGAGCCACGGCGATTGCGCTAGCCCAGCGGCTGTATCAGTTGGACCATGGGCGAGTGGCGACGCGATGGGAGGAGTTGGTGCCGGGGTATCTGCCGAGGATACCGATGGACCCGATGTCGCAGAATGCGATGATGCCGTTGGGACCGACGACACAGGCGGCGAATGGGAAATAGGGGTATCGGTCGTGAGACGATCCGGGTCGTCGCTTCGCTCCGAACCCGGCGTGGGGGGAGAGGGCAGCACTCAGCACTCAGTACTCACCACCCAGCACTTCCTCACCCCATCGACCCTATCAGCAACAGGGCGTAGTGCACGAGGGCGGGGGTGAGGCCCAGAAGCCAGGCGGCCAGGGCAAGCCAGAGGAGGGGGAGCCAGATGGCCAGGGGGAGGCGATCGCGATGGGCCAAGGTTGCAACGAGGGCGACGGTCTTGGCGTACCAGGTGCCGAGGATGAGGAGCGTCAGGAGAAGGCCAGCAGCCAGGAGGAGGCCGGCGACGTAGGGGAAGGAGTTTGCGGCGAGCGCGGAGAGGATCAGGAGGATGATGACAGCGGGTGTAGCGGCCAGGGGGGTGGCCGTGTAGTAGCTGAGGGTGATGGCGCGGTTTTGCGCTTCCATGGCCAGACGCTTGGGGTGGCAGAAATAACTGGGCAGACCCGTGGCGGCGGCGATGAAGAGGAGAATGCCCAGGTTGATGGCGAAAGCGGGCCAGATGGGGGCAAAGAGGGGGGTGAACAGGACCGTTTTTTCGCGATCCTGGGGGCCGGCGATGAAGTACACCGCGATGGTCGCCAGCAGGAAAGGCCAATAGACCCAGGCAATGTGGAAAAGCCAGAAGCGGCGGGCGTCGGAATACATCACAGGGTGCTGCATTTCGGCACAGAGGTCCTTGCCGCGGAACAGGACCATGAAGACGGTGCGCCAGTAGGCAGACAGGCAGCCCATGTGGCGGCGATGCGCCCAGGGAAGGCGCACCGGCGAAGGGGGCATCTGGGCATAGAGCTGGCCACATTCCGGGCAGCGGTCGGCGACGATGCCGCGCTGGTTATAGCCACAGGTCAGGCAATAGAGGTCGGGGCCGGGCAGAGGTTCAGAGGTCGTGTTGATCTGTGCCATCATCGCATCCATCCAGACGCCGAAGCCGCTCGTGAGGTTTCCGCAAATCGGCCGGGGGGCGGATTATATCCTGTGAAGCGGGGACGGGTTGAAGGGATGCAACCAAAAAAGCGAGGGCTTGGCGCAACCGTTGCGCAAGACCCTCGCTCGTGCGAGAATGTGGCCGAGTTTTGGGGCGCCGAAAGCATGGCCTCTGCGCAGCTCACATCCACCGATGCGAAAACGCCCGCGGCTCATTCACTTTCAGCTCACATCGAACAAAAAGAACAACTCGTACGATTTGCCGCCCGTCAACGGATGGGCGGTGGTTAACTCCATACAGAGATGCGCAGTCAACCAACTACGATATTTACTATACAACACGGTATGCAGAAATGCTATGCAAAACAGGATCGGCGGCGAAAGCCGAGCGTAGCGATGGCGCCGGCCAGGAGCATCGCCGAGGTTGGCTCGGGAAGGGAGGCGACATAGATCCCCTCCGTGCCGTCTCGGAACCCCGCATGGAATACGATGTTATCGCCGCTGAGGCTATCGGGGCCGGTATGCAGGTACGCCAGCGCCTTGCCGTCCAGGGTGTCGTTGACGTTGATAATCTTGCTGACTACCCCATCGCGCCACATGTAGATGCCGCCCATTTGGCTTAGGTCAAATCCATAGGGCTCAGCGCCTCGCGCATTTGCACCAAAGACGACCGTTCCGCCATCGATCGACGGATTGCGATCGATCAGACCGAAAACCCAGGAATCGTATTCTGTTCCATATTCAACCAACACCCGGCGTTTACCGTCGAGCAATGCCATGACGACATTGTCACCAAACGCCACATTCGAGCCATCCAATGACACGCCTCCCTGCATCAGGCGAGACCCCACCGATGTGATACCACTGGCGTTTGCCACATAGGCAAGGCCCCATTCTCCCACGAACGCCACACTCCTTCCGTCGATGTCGATCGAGTCATACAGTTCCGTGAACTTTTGTGTCGGTCCAGGCGTCGTTCCAGGCACAGTCGTTTTCCCATCGACAACCGTGGTAATAGGCCCAGTCGCGTTGCTTAGGTAGATCCCGGTGGCCTTGTATTGAAGATCGCGTCCCCAAACGCCGCTACAACTCTGAACCTGGGTGTTGGCGAATGCGACGTTGTCGCCGCTGCGGGTGACGCGGCCGACGCTTGTGAAAGTACCGGTGCCGCCGGGGACGGGGGTACCGGTGGTGGCCAGGGCTTTCAGCTCGCCATTGAACGTTGCGAACACGCCGGCCTGCAGGGAGTTTGACGTCGAGCGGGTGGAGAAAGCGACTTCCGTGCCGGAGATAGCGACGGAATTGAAGGACATCCCGGCCATGGTTTGGTCCGATGCATCCGGCAGGGGGGTATTGGCGTCGGCCACGGTGGTCAGGGTATGGCCATCCCAGCGATAAACGCCTTTATCATTGTTCACATTCGCAGTGACCGAGTAGCGGTAGGATTGGGTTCCCGCGCTGAAGACGACGTTGGTGCCGTCGATGGCCGGCGAGATGGTGAACTGGCCGGTGAACAAGGTGCCATCGGGGGCCAGGGTGGAGTTGTCGGCCACCCGCGTAAACGTGATTTGCGCCTTGGCGGACAGGGGGAGTAGTCCCACGCAGCACACCAAGCCCATTGCGGCCCTGCGTAGCCGTCGCAACCAGCGATTTTGAACGGAGACCCTGTCGCCATGGCCCATGCGGGCCAATACGGTAGATACGGACTGCATACCTCGCTCCTTGCGGTGCACACACCGCCCCTTTTAGCCCCCACACCCCTTTTGAATACCAAGAGCGAACGATCCCGCCTTTTAGTTGCCCAGCTTGCGGCAAGGCGCGTCCACCCTTTTGCTGTACATAGTATTGCCGACGTCCTGCCCGATTGGCAAGGCAAATCACGCAAGTCATAACCGCAAAAGAAGAACCGGCCCGCAGAGGGGCCGATTCTACACCCATACTTGAATCCTATTAGAGACTCTCGCGCGAGCGTAGCGGAAACGCGTTATTTGATTCGTCCGGCCTTGCTGAAATCGTGGACGGGGAGGCCGAGTTTGCTGGCGGGGGAGTCGGGCTGGTAGCGGTAGTCACCCTTGGCCAAATCGACGAAGAGGGGGTCGGCGACGAGGGTGTCGCCACGGACGCCGGAGACGGTGCCGGTGGCGGAGTAGTCCTTCAGGACAATACCTTCGATCTTGCCGGCGGCGCTGTAGAGGAGGTTTTTGGACCAGGTGCTGACGCCATCGATGTTTTCGAAGGTGATTGTGCCGGTGGCGTAGAGGACGTTGCCGGCCAGCACATGGTCGGTGCAGCGTGGGAAGGTGATGCGCAGGTCGCCGTTGGTGATGAAGACATTGTTGCGAATGGTGTTGCTCTTGGCCATGTGGTTGTGCGAAGGCCGGCCGACGTTCACGGAGAGATTATCTTCGACGATGCAGCCCTTGGATTGCTCATCGAGGTAGTAGCTGGAGGAGCCATAGCCGCCGGTGTCGGGGATGTCGCGGGCGACGTTTCCGCGGAAGATGCAGTTCTGGGCGCCGAAGACGTAGATGGCGGCGCCGTCGTGAAGGACTTTCATGCAATCGTAGATGAGGTTGCCTTCGAAAACCGTATCTTCGCCGCCGTAACCGACGGCCGAGTAGGGGGTGTCGTGGATCTCGTTGTGGCTGAGCAAGCCATTCTTGCTGCTGCCATGGATGCCCATGGCGCTGGGGTAGGCCAGGCCGACCGCATGGATCAGGTTGTTGACGAGCGCGACCTTGGGCCCACCGACGTAGACGCCGCCGGCGCCGCAGAAGGCGATTTCGCAGTTTTCGATACGGGTGGAGACCCCATCGCGGCGGGCTTTGATCGCCTGACCCGCAACGTTGGTGATCCGCAGGCCGGAGAGGGTGCAGTTCTCGGTCCCGCTCATGGAGATGGCCCCATCGAAGTTGCCGGCGGCGAATCCCCCGGTGATCAGCGGCACCGTCGTCACACCCATCGCCAGGTTGCGAATGGTGACGTTCTTCGCCCCCTCAATCCGCAGGACCGTGGTGACGGTCGGGACGATCACCTGGGCTTGGTCCATGTTTTCCCCCTCCATGGGCCAATAGACAATCCGGCTGTGGGTTCGATCGAAGTACCACTGGCCGGGCGTGGCCATGCCTTCGCGGATGTTCCAGAGGTTGTATTTCTGGACGCCAAACCCGCCGCCGGGATGGCCCAGCTCCGGCGAGAGCGTCAGGACCTGATTCTGGCCATCATTCTGCGCGATGCCGGCAACCGATTCGTCCCACATGTGATAGACGGTGACCTCGGCGTTCTTGATGTCGATCGTCGCGGGGATGTCGCCGGCTTTGTATTTCAGGGTAGTCAATTCTTCATGAGTGGGCTTGCGTTTCCAGCCGCCGCCGGTGGTGCTCATCCAGGGAACATCAAACTTGGACAGATGCGTCAGGGTGCCTTGCTGGGGGAAACGGGCACGGGGGCAGAAGCGGCCATTCACCTGCAGCAGGCGAACATCCCACTTGCGGCCATCGGGAAGCCTGGCGGCATAGAAATGGTCGCCATCTTTTTGCCAGCCGGTAAGGGGGACGCCGCCGTACAGAATCACCTGCTCATTGGGCGACGCCTCGATGGTGAGATTGGAATCGGCCTTGGTGAGAGTGGCTGAGACGTCGTAATACGTGCCGCCGCGTAGGAGAATGCGTTTGGGTTGAGCATCGCCGAGCGTGCGGGAGAGCTCGATGGCTTTGCCCAAGCTCGCCACCGGGCGATCGGCGGTGCCCGGGTTTGCGTCACTGCCATTCGGCGCGATGTACAGGTCCCCCCAGACAGGGGCGACGAAAGCGAGGAGTACCACGATTGCCGCAAACCGATGAATCACCATGCCGTCTCCTGGTAGCTAGCTGGTAGTGAATAGTTGATAGTGGCTAGTAACTAGCCACTATCAACTACCTACTATCCACTTCTTCCAGTAGCTCGAAGCAGACGGTTTGTTGAGACGAGCGCCGGGCGGTGTTGGAGCGATGCTACGCCCTTGGACGTTCGTAGGTGCCGATGATTTCGCCGCGGTCAAGGATGTGGCCGGACATCGACGCAATCAGGGATTTGACATCCTGGCCGGGTTCGATTTCCAGGGGTTTGTCCAATGCATAGAGCTCGAAGTGGTAATGATGCACCCCATGCCCGCGCGGGGGTTCGGGGCCATCGTAGCCAATGTCCTTGAAATCGTTCTTGCCCTGGGCCAAGGGCGGCGAGATACGCGGCTTGCCCCGCTGCGGCACGCCTTCCGGCAGTTTTGATACATCGGCCGGGATCTTGAACGCCACCCAGTGGATAAAGGGCTCGGGCGTCGGCGCATCGGGATCCTCCACGATCAACGCCAATTCCTTGGTCCCCATCGGGATATTCTCCCAGCGCAAGGGCGGCGAGACGTTGTCGCCGTCACGCGTGTACTTGACCGGAATGGGCCCGCCATCGGGAAAGGCATCGCTATTGATTTGAATACCCATATGTCACCTCCAACTCTTGCTTACTTGACCATGTTTGTTCGTGTATCAAGAGATCCCAGCGAAGGATGTGCCGTCTTTACTCGCATGAGCTTGCCCTCCATAATTGGGCAGACTCTTCTGTGGTTTGCCAGGTTTGAAATGAGGGGAAGTCCGGGCCGAGGACAGCCCGGCTCGATTTGCTGCTACGCTCGCCCGCACAGTTGGAGAACGCCATGAACACTCGGATTATCACGACCTTTACAGCCGTCCTCATCGCTACGCTTGCTGCTGTCCCTTCTGCGAGCGCCGCTGCGTCTACCAATGAGATCCAGCTCATCACACGCGGCGATGACATGGGCGTGTGTCATACGGCCAACGAGGCGTGCATTGCCGCTTATCGAGATGGAATCGTGCGCTCGGTCGAGGTCATTGTGCCGGGACAGTGGTTTCTGGAAGCGGCCAAGATGCTCAATGAAAATCCCGGCGTGGATGTGGGCGTTCATCTGTGCCTGACCAGTGAGTGGGAACGGGTCAAATGGCGGCCGATCACCCACGGCAAGAGCCTGGTGGATGGCGACGGGTATTTCTATCCCATGACCGCGCAGCGGGCGGATTTTCCGCCCAATACCGGGTTTTTGTATGCCAATCCGAAGCTGGAGGAAGTCGAATCGGAGCTGCGGGCACAGATCGAGCTGGCCAAGAAGCACATCAAGAACATCACGCACCTGTCGGTTCACATGGGAACGGCGACGGCATCGCCGGCGCTGCGGCAGCTGACCCAGCGGCTAGCCGAGGAGTACAAGCTGCCGGAGGTGATCGCGGGGGCCCGGTATGCGGGATTCTCCGGGAAAACCGCGGCAGAGAAAGAGGCGTCGCTGCTGGCGACATTGGAGAAGCTTCAGCCGGGGGTTTACATCATGGTCGAACATCCGGGCTTTGACACGCCGGACATGCGCAGCCTGGGGCATAAGGGGTATTGGGATGTGGCCAGCGATCGCGATGCGGTGACGCGCACGTTCACCAGCGAGAAAGCGAAGCAGGTCATCAAGGATCGCAAGATCCGCGTAGTCAGCTATGGGGATGTGATCCGGCAGGGCAAATGATCTCACGCAACAGGGGATATCGCATCGGCGAGCGTCGGACGTTCCAGCGATGCTTCCCAAGCCGGACCGGAGCGTCAGCGCAGGTCGGGATCGCCTGCGATAGTCGGAATGATCCGGACCTGCGCTGCGCTACAGTCCGGTTGGGGGTACTTCAGAGATGTCCTGCAAAGCCGGCAACCCAAATCAGTACTTCGCACGAATTCGAGCTAATTCAGACCTTTCACTTGCACTTGGCGGAGGGTGATCTCTCCGTTCCACATCTCTGTGCAGTCCACTTGGCTCTCCGCCGCCTGCAGGCTGGGGCGAAGAATCAGGTCCAAAACTTCCCCCCGAACGCCAGACAGCTGGGAACCGATATAGCAGTCATCGCTTTCGCGAGCCTTAAATGCCGCGATACCCATCTTCCATTCTTTGTCACCCTGTCGGGCCAGTACATCGTACGCCAAACCCACCGGTGGATTGGCACATGTCATGGTCAGATCGACGCAACCGGGCCGCGGGACGCCAAACGCCCAATTCTCCGCTTTGAGCTTCAACGATTGCTCGACCGCCGGCCGCAGCGAGTCATCCGTCACAACTTTCACCGTCGCCTCATCGACCAACTCCCACTTGGCGTCCAAATGCAGCTCCGTCTGATAGCGTGACGATCCTCCCCAAGACACCTCCACATCAAAGCTCACCTGCGCTGTTTGTGGGCCGTTTTGGAGCTTCGCGAATACTGAGTCATCCAAGGGCACTGTCCAGCATGAGCGGCCGGATCGATTGCTGCCCAGCACCACGACCCTGAAGGCATGGTCTCCTTGGTTCGGGTCACGAGGCATTCCGCTAACCAGCACCTGTTTGCGTTGGCAACGAACGAAAAAAGCCGTCACGTTTCTTCCGACGCGTGCTGGGCCATACGCCAGCCGCAGCGGCAAGGTCGTTCCCCGGCGCACGTTGGGCCTGGCCTCGAGTCGAAATGCCGTCAACGCTTGTTTCACGTACTGTTCCCATTGCTCTGAAGGCAGCCTGTCCTTACTCTGCGCCCATTCGACAAAATCACCCCAGCCCGTGGCCCAGGGTCTGTTCTTGTCTCCCTGCACCTGCAACGCTCGCTGGACTATCTGTTGGACCTGCGCATCACTCAGCTTCTTTTTGTCCAGGCGAGTAAACAACTGCTTCAACGCCGTGTCGCGAGTCGACACACTGCTGCTATTGGCCTCCCTGAGGAGCCACCAGACGGGCTTGTATTGGTTGACATTCAGTTGTTTGGAAGCAACCTTCGAAGCGATGCCTAGCCACCCGCCGCCGGCGAAAAGCAGGAGCATGCCCAGGGCCATGACCATCCTGGCCGGCTGGTGGTGGCCGATGCGGATCGTCCGCCGCTTTCGCAGGTCCACGCCACATTCGGAGCATCGATGGCTCTCCGGCGGCAGGCCAAAGAGGTCAAAGCCGCAGACGCGGCAAATGGGATGATCATCGATCCGCCGGCCGCGAGCACCGCGCCATAGCAGCACGGCACCCGTCAGCAACATCGCCAAGCCGGGAATCAGCCCCAGGTTTGCTTGCATGCGGTTCTCCTGCCCATTATTAGCAAACTTCCAGTATACCGCGACCGCGGCCGGCGATCTCATCCCTGGGATTCGAATCTGAAACCGGCTTTGGGCGTGCTTCAAGCCGGACTGTAGCGC
>JBLNDH010000212.1:0-7995 GCA_050261455.1 Bacillota bacterium | reverse complement strand
CCGACACCGGCGCCGTGCTGAAAAAGCCGACCCTCTGATCCGCCCGTTAGCGGACCCAATCCGATGATCAAACTCCGATCCGGCCCTGGACAGGGCCGGATCGTTTTTTTGACAGGACTACAGCTCTATCTCCCTCTTCTCCCTCTCGCGGTACTCCGGAACATTATGCATCATCGAGGTAAGGGCAGTTCTTTTGCCCCGTTGGGGCGGAGAGGCAGGGGTCAGGGGAGAGGGGTCGGGGGGCAGAGGCAGGAACGCGGCCCTGCGGGCCGCCGCGAAACGGGCTGGGGAGGAATCTGCGGACTAGCGTCCCGTTGGGGGTGAAGCAGGCGATCCACGTGCATCATGTTCTTTGGGAGAGGGGGTTGGGGGTGAGGGTTTGGCGCGATAGATCGTCCCAAACGAGAAATGTCCTGACGGAACGACGCCCAGGGGACTTGTTCCCTGGGTTCTTTTCAATATTGAACCATCTTTTTCGCAGCAAGTGCATTCGCTCGGCCGCAACACACTCCCGAGATTCGCGGTAGTCTGTACGGTTCGATTCGCGGTCATCTCCTGGGTGCCAATATGATGTGGAAGTTGGTTGTGCTTGTCGCGGCGTTGGAATGCTTGTTGGTTTCGCCATCGATCCTGGCGGCCCCTACGACCGGTCCTGCGCAAGCTTCATCGGATTTGTTCTCTGAATCGCGCCTGTGGACGATTCACATCAAGCTCTCTGCCCAAGCATGGAAGCGAATGCAGCCGACCCTGCGGCCTCGCTTCGTGCCACGACGAACCGCACAGACGCAGCCCACGACAGCCGCTTCGACCGGGGAGATTGTTCGCAGCCCGCTGGGCTATGAATACGCCTCCGCATCGGGCAAGGTGCAATTCGATCAGGAGCCGACGGTCGAGATGACCATCCGCTTCAAGGGGAACCTGTCGTATTCGGTTTCGGCTTCCGGTTTACGCCGGCCAATCAAGATCGAGTTCAATCGTTCGGATTCGGCCCGGCGTGTGCATGGCCTGGCGACGTTGAATCTCAACAACAGCTCGACCGATCCATCGCTATTGCGCGAGCCGTTGGCGTATGCTGTTTTTCGCGACGCCGGGATCCCGGCGCCACGTACGGCCTTCGCGTCGGTCTATCTCACCGTCGAGGGCCTGTACAACCGGAAGTATGTCGGCCCGTATACGATCGTCGAACAGGTGGACCGCGAATTTCTTGAACGGCACTTTGGGGATGCGTCCGGCATGCTGCTGAAGCCGGAAATGCTCCGCGGCCTGCCGTACCTGGGCAGGCACTGGGGCATGTACGAGGATCGCTACAACCCCAAGAGCGATGGAGACGGCACGGCTGGCCAAACGTTCATCGAATTTGTTCGGCTGATCCACTTTGCGGATGATGCCACCTTCCGCCAGCGCATTGGCTCATTCATTGCGATCGATGAATTCCTGCGATTCATCGCGATCCAAGCCATGCTCGTGAATTTGGACAGCTTCCTGACGACCGGGCACAATTACTATCTGTATCAGAATCCTCGCGACGGCAAGTTCTACTGGATGCCATGGGACTTGGACTTGTCCTTTGGCAATTTCGCCATTGCAGGTGGGCCGGCGCAGGAGATGGATCTGAGCATCTATCGCCCGCAGGTCCCGCCCAATCGACTCATCGAGCGATTGCTGGCCATCGATGAACTCGATCAGCGGTATCAGCAGCATCTGCGCCAGTTGGCCGAGGAGGTTTTTACCGAAACCAGGCTCCGCGAGCGACTGTCAGCCATGGAGATGCTCCGCCGCCAGACGCAGGCATCAAGTACGACCAGGCCCACGACGTCGCCAGTGGACCGGGGCACGCAGGCGTTGCGGACCTTTGTAAAGGGGCGATTGGAATCGATTCGTTCACAACTGGCTGGCCGACGCGATGCATTTATGCCAGCTCAATCGAAGGGTTTGTCTCTGGCGGCCACATGGGCAGACACACGGCGCGCCTCGCTGACCGAATCCGCCATGACGGCGTTGCGAACCCGCGGGTTCGCGACGCCAAACAAAGCGATCCGCCAGGCCGATCTGCTTTCCGCCATGCAAGCCAGGTTCGCGGCCGTCGCATCCCATCGGGATGGCGCATGCGATCAACGCATTTTGGCAGAGGTGCTGGCCGACGTTCTCCCGGTGCCGCAGAATTTTGTGTTTGATCCGGGCCCTGGCATCGATTGGGCAAGAATCGTCTTCCGCCTGGCCGATGCCAACAAGGATGGCTGCCTTACTTCAGAGGAGCTTGCCCACGCGATCACGCAAGCCTTTGGCGACGCCGATACGAACAAGGACGCCGCCCTCAGCGAGGCGGAATTGCGAAAAGCCTTGATGCGTCTGTCGGCCAGGTGAGCAGGGTTCCATCTATCCGTCCATCTTGTACGCTTTGCGTTCTTAGCGAACCTTGGCGCTCTTGGCGGTTCTCTTCGCCAACATCACGAAAAAGTGCTTGACGCGACCCAAAGTGAGTGCTAACGTATCAGCACATGCTAATCAGTTAGCATGTAAACAGGAGCTGTACCGTGTCCGAATCATCACCCCTGCAGTTGGGCAAGCGCGAGCGGCAGATCGTTGAAACGTTGTATCGGCTGGGCGAGGCTTCGGTCGCCGACGTCCGGGCGGAATTGCCGGATCCGCCTACCTACTCCGCCGTGCGCGCCATGCTGAATTTCCTGGTGCGAAAGCAGGTGGTGGTGGCGCGGCAGGAAGGGAAGCGTTACCTGTATCGGCCGGCATCGTCCAAGGAGAAGGTGCGCCGCTCGGCGCTGAAGAGCCTGGTCCGCACGTTCTTCGGCAGTGCGCCGGTGGATGCCATGGCGGCGCTGTTGGACGGATCGGCCGGGAAACTCTCAGCCGACGATCTGAAACGGGTTCGGCAACTGATCGAGCAGGCGGAAGAGGGTGAACAACGGGATTGAGTATTGCCCACGAATCTCCACGAATCCTCACTAGTGAGTGGTTCAGTTTTGCTCCATCATTCGTGTGGATTCGTGGAGATTCGTGGGCGATCGCTTCGGAGAACTTCAACGAAGGGGCAGCCATGACTCTCGGGATCCTGTGGGCAAGCGGCGGCTTTGTGTTGCGGGTGATGTGCGGCGTCAGCGTGGTATGGCTGGCGGCAGCAGTAGGGGGGCTGCTGCTGCGACGATCCTCGGCGGCGCTTCGGCATCGAATCTGGGCGATGAGCACCGTGGCCGTGTTGGGGATGCCCGCGGCGGTGCTGCTGCTGCCCGAGTGGCGGGTAGGGACGATCAACCTGTCGATTCCCACGGAGGCCGTGCCGGCCGTCGAAATGCCGCCGCATGACAGATTCGCTGCGACTGTGACAACGCGCACTCATCGAACGGTGCAGAGGCCGGGGAGTGAATTGGATCGCGGTCCGTCGGAAGCCCTTGTCGCGTCCAGTGCTGAGCCCTTGCGACAGGGGAGTGATCGAGTCGATCTCGCAATCAACTGGCGGAAGTGGCTCGGCGTGATTTGGCTCATGCCGGCGTGTTGGCTGCTGCTGCTGCAGGGAATCGCGTCCCTGGCTGCGCAGTCGCTGCTGCGCCGGGGCAAAGTTATCGAGGCCGGCCCCCTGGCCACGTGCTTATCGCAACGGGTCGATCGCCTCGGGATCACAGCCCGCCCGCAACTGCTGCAAAGCTCGGAAATCGCCGTTCCCGTTTGCATGGGATGGATTCGGCCACGCATTCTGCTCCCCGAAAACGCATGCACGTGGCCCAGTGAACAATTGGAAGCAGTGCTCACTCATGAGATGGCGCATATTCTTCGCCGGGATGTCCTCTGGCAACTGCTGGGCCGACTGGCGTGCGCCATCTATTGGCCACATCCCCTGGCCTGGATCGCAAGCTGGCGCATGCGCGTCGAGCGGGAGTTGGCCTGCGATGACTGGGTCCTCCGTGGCGGCCAGCCGTGCACTCGCTACGCTCGCTGGCTCCTGGACGTCGCCACTATGCTCAGCGTCAGACGACATGCCGTCGAATCGGTGGGTGTCGCCATGGCTGCCCGCACCGGTTTTGAAAAGCGAATCTCCGCCATCCTCGACCCGCGGCGACGCCGATTGCCCGTGTCGCGCTCCATGGCCATCAGCCTGACGATCGCTGCCGCCGCACTGTTAATCACGATCGCCTCCCTCAACCCCCTGGCCCCCAAACCCGCCAATGCGCAGAGTGCCCAGGGGCAATCAAAAGGTATCGCCACTACAAAACCGGATACCCCATCGCAAAAGGTAGTTCGCATCTCCGGGCGCGTCGAAGATGAACAGGGAAAGGCCGTGGGGGATGTATTGGTCGAAAGTTCGTCCGGATCGAATCGGTATTCAACGCGAACCACATCGGACGGCCATTTCGCGTTGGATATGCCGGAAAAGGAAGCCCGATATGCGATGGTATGGGCCCGTACCCGGGAGGGATCGAAGCAGGCGTTCGTGAGCCTTGAGTCGATGAATAGGGATCGCCTGCGTGATGTGTGTCCGATCCTGCGACCTGCACGCGAGTTCGCCGTCACCGTCAGCGACGATAGGGGCCAACCAGTCGTTGGCGCATGGGTTGCCGCCATAGGCCGGTACGCAAAGGTGGGCGAAGCGACGACGGATGTCGCGGGCAAGGCGATTCTGCGAACGCCCGCCGATGCGCCGCTGGAGTACGTTGCCGCTGGCAAACCAGATACCGGGCTAGACTATTTTGCGTTCTGGGGAAAGGACCAAGCTCAGACCGACCCCTATCGACTTGCGCCCGATTACTCAGGTCCTCTGTCGTTCGTGTTGAATGGCATCATCACCGTGAAAGTCCGGGTGATTGATGAGCAGCAACGACCTTTACAGGGTGTACGCGTCTACCCTTGGCTCTTCGAAAAACCGAAGAAGGGCGATTACTTGAACAGCTCCGGCGCACTTGGGTTGTTACGATTGACTGACGCGCAGGGGATTGCCGAATTCATGATTCCAGCTGACAACACCCGACAGATCAATTTCTGGACACACTTGGACGGTTACTGCTCGCCAAAACGGTGGATCTGGAATCCCAAGTTCCCGACGATGGAAGTGGAAGCACAACTCCTGCGACAGATCCGCGTGACCGGGCGCGTGGTGGACTCTAGTGGCCGGCCCGTCGATGGTGCAGCAATCAGAGTATTCGGTGACGGCTACCAGTTTGATGAGTTCACCGGCACCGAAGAGAGCGCCGAAGATGGACGCTTCACAATCAACGTGAATCCCGAGATGTACTACATGTTTGTGGCGAGTAAGGGGGCAATGGTCTCACGGGCTCACCTTCAGGTGCTACGGAAGGAAGCTCCTGCTCCGCTTGACCTAATACTCGAACCTGCAATGCGCGTGTATGGCCGGGTGACCGGCGGCCCGAATACCACGCCGATACCCAAAGCCCCCGTCACACTGATACAGCAGGACTATGAAAGCTACTACAAACTCCCCAAGGAACAGCAGTTTCCCGGCGGAACGGTAGGTCGGAAGGCCATTGTGCCAAGTGTCTTCCAACATGCGGAAACCGATAACCAAGGCCTATTTGAATTCTACGTCGTCCCAGGTGACTGCGAATACGGCGTCGAGACTTATCGCGGCGGAGAACAGCAGACGACGAGGTTTAAGCTCCCTGATGCGCACCAATACGTGCTCTACCACTACCCAAACGAGATGCGGAGTAGTCGCACCGAGGAGACTCGGATGATCACGGATGGCAAGGGAGTAGAGATCAACCTCCATCTGACCGAGGTGAAGCCAAAACCCGACACCCTCAAAGGCCGCGTTGTTCTCCGCGATAGTTCCAACACACCCGTCCCGGAGGCGACCCTTTCTGGCAACCCCGTGGGCCACGAGCGATTTTTCGTCGAGGGAGCCTCGGATCGGCAAGGCAATTTCACGGTGCGCCGAGGAAAGTCCGACCTGTATCTGTACGCCACAACGCCCGACAAGAAATTGCAGGGAATCCTTCTGGTCAAGCCCACCGACGACAACGTCACCCTCCCCATCGGCCCCACCGCCTCCGCCCGCGGCCGATTGCTCGATGAGAACGGCAAAGTGCTGGCCGATCGACAAATCGACTTCGGTCTGCGCATCGCGCATCCGGGTGGAGCATTCAGCACCAGCTTCGGGGGACACACGAGGACAAGCGACGATGGCTCCTTCGTGATCGAGGGCTTGGTGCCGGGTTTCGAGTATAGTCTGAATGTCGTCATGGAGGTGAGGGATGACGGCCATCCTCGCAGTTGGCGTACTGCCGGCAAAACCAAAGCCGATCGCCCCGAACGTCTCGAACTTGGGGACCTCAAACTCCCCGTTCCCTATCGTCCGCGGCAATGACGATCGGATAGAGATGAGCTTCTGTCCGCCAATGGCAACATCAGTTACTCCGGGCGATAAGAGGATCCCAATCCCACTGGGGAGTCATGCTCCACGCCGGGTTCATCGCGTAGCGATGGCCCGGATTCCCCGTCCGCACGCCGCTCAAGAAATATTTCTGAGAATTCGCGTGCTCTTCGACGCCAGTTCGCACTAATGGATCAGGGAATCCCGCTCCTGAACCGAATCGCAAGGAGCGGGAGAGTCGGTTGTAGTTGGTACGATGGTGTGCCGGCTCGCCATCTCCCGCTCCTTTGCGATCCGGCTTCTACTGATGGCAGTTCCGGTGCGACCCGGTCGCACCGGAACTCTGTTTTGCGCACAATCCAATCACCCGTGGCCTAAGAAGTGGTTTCACAACCGCAAGAGGGACGCCAGTGGCACCCGGAAAGTAAGTTGCCGGCTCGGGAATCGCTTTTCCTCTCGCCACATTTGTCCCGTTGACCGCACGAACCGCTTGGCCCAATGATATACCTGTGCTTGGTCGCAAGCAGCGCATAATGAATCGGCCGCAGTCCCTGCGCGGCCCCCTCGATTTACCCCCACTTTCTAGGAGGACATGATGTTTGAGTCCCTCGAGTCGCGCCTTCTCCTTGCCGCCTACATCTCGCACCGGTCGCTGATCATTAACACCGGCGATACCAGTGACACCCTCGTGATCAGCCTCGACGGAAACCTTGTTACCATCAATTCCGGCAAGTCGTTCCGGAAAGGATACGTACGCAGCATCTATATCACTTCCGGGGCTGGGAACGATGTTATCCGACTGGAGAACATCAAGGTTCCTGCCTACATCGATGCCGGCCCAGGTAACGATCTGATCGTCGGCGGAAACACGGCCGATACCCTCATCGGTGGCCCGGGCAACGATCGCATCTATGGCATGGGCGGCAACGACACGCTCGACGGTGGCCCGGGTTCCAACACCCTCGATGGCGGCAATGGACGCGACACCATCAGCTACGCCTCCAACGCGTCGCCGGTCAACATGCTCATCCGTCGCCGCAAAGTCTACAGCTCCACAGGAACCGATCGTACCGACCAGGTGAGCCCAACCGTTGAAACCATCATCGGCACTCCCTTCGATGATCTGCTGTTGGGCAACGCCAGCATCAACCTCATTCGCGGTATGGGTGGCAACGACACCCTGCAATCCCTCGGCTCCAGCGATACCCTCGACGGCGGCGAAGGAAACGACCGGCTGATCGTCGCCGCACCGGCCGTCACCGTGATCGGCGGCCTCGGCAACGACACCGCCGACTTCTCCCCACGTACGGACAATCTGCGGATTACGTTGGACGGCAACCCAAACGATGGTACGCCTCGCGAAAAGAGCAATGTTGGCGCCGATATCGAAAATGTCATCGGTGGCTCGGGCAATGACCGCATCGTCGGCACGGACCAGGACAACCGCCTTGAGGGTGGCCCCGGCAACGACACCCTCATTGGTGGCCTGGGGGCCGATTCCTTCCTGGGCGGCACGGGCCGCGACCTGGCCGACTACTCCGATCGTACCGAAGATCTGAACCTGACCCCCGATGGCCAACCGCACAGTGGCGCCACTGGCGAGAACGACCTGATTGGCACCGACATCGAAGAGCTTGCAGCTGGCTCCGGCAATGATC
>JBLNDH010000211.1:0-10888 GCA_050261455.1 Bacillota bacterium | reverse complement strand
CCGTGGCGGTTTCGCTGTGGCCGTTTCCATTTCCGTTTCCATTGTTGTGGCCCTTGCCGTTGCTGCGCGGCGGGGCGGTGGGGGTGGGCAATTCGACAAGCACGGTGGACGCGGCCTGCTGCTGGTCGGTTGCTACCCCGATCGGTGGACCTTGATCCTCCCAGGTCTCCGTGGGCTCAACGACTTGCTCCAGCTTGCCCACGCGAGCCTCGCCGCTGGTCGCCAGTTCGCGGAAGAGTTTGACCAACGAGGTTCCGCGACGAGCGAGTTGTCCATCGGGCTGGCGGACGAGTTGGAACAATCCCACCTGATGCACCTTGCCGATGCGATGTGTCAGCGCGCCATCCCAGTCCACCTGATCGATCATCGGCCACCAGAAATAGCCCAGCATCGGAATGCCCTCTTCACGCAACCGGCGGGCATCTTCGACCGTGGACTCGAGCCAGATCTCGCGGTTGATGGGTTGCCCCTCGACCGACGTCTCCGTGAGCATCATCGGCAGCCCATATCGCTGGTAATAGGCATTGGCGATGCCATAGAGGCCGGCAGGACTGTTGGAGCGGCTTTGTCGCACCGAGTTCCCCACCATCTCCAGTTGCCAGTCGCTGTGGGGGTAGTAATCAAGCCCGAGGACATCCGGCCGCTGGGGATTGTTGCTGAACCAGTTCAGATCCAGCTCGCTCAGACCGTAAGCGGTGACCCAGGGGAACAGCGGGTGAGTGCGATCCAGGCGGCCGGTGATCAGATCCAGCACCAGGAATCGCCGAAGATTCCGGCGCCGCACCTCGACCTGAAGCGACTCGTGCCGGGTCTTGAAATTCTCCACGTTGTCGCAGAGGAGCACGGTGGCTTCGGGCATGACGCGACGAACCACGCGGATGCTGCGGCTGACGGCCTGCGCGATCCGGCTGAGCACGGGCATGTAGCCCCGCCACTTGCGGCTGTGGGGCGGCCAGAAGCCGAAGTCGCCAGAGAACAACGCGCATACCGAGGGCTCGTTGCAGGGGCACCAGAGCTGCACCGACCGGCAGTATCGTTCGACGATCGCGTGCGTGTATTCCTCAAGGGCTTCGGGAAACTCCGGATCGCCGACGGCCTGTTTGAGCCACAGAGGGGTCCCGAAGTGCATCACGTCGAGCACCGGCTTGATTGCCAGCCGCTCGAATTCTTCCATCCGCTCGTCGGCGTAACTCCAGTCAAACGTGCCCCGCTGCGGCTCGAGCACATGCCACGGAAACGCGTAACGCAGGTGCGAGATGCCCAACTGCTCCTTGGCCAAAACCAGGTCCTCGCGCCAAAAACGGTCATGCTGAGTCCACTTGAACTGATCAACCCCGAGATGAGGCAAAAAGGAACATTCGATCCCAGCCCCCCAAAGGAAACCAGTGATCGGCAATGACTCGATCGAATTCTCGGTGGCAACATTGCCTTCACGGGCAGCCGAATCCATGATGGTACGGGCCATCGACGAGCGAATGTCGGGGTTTATGGGCATAGGCTCTTCTTTCTTCAAGTCCAGCGGCTTGATCCGCGAGGAATCACCTGATTGTCAATTTCGTTGGCGACCTGGAACAGGTCGGTCTGTGCGTTTACGGACGTAGCTGGCCAATCCGGCGTAAGTCAGCTCGACGGCCGCGCCCCTTCGGTTGCAGATCTCGTATCGAAACTCCAGTGCGCCGGGGTTCTCCCTTGCAACTCTGGTCCTGCCGCGGGTTCTCATCGCGCAGCACCAAACTGCTTCATGCGGCTATCGACATAACGCTGCCAAGCGAGCGGCGTCGCGGGAGAAATGGAGCGCTGCGGGCCTTGGGCTTCTTGCGTCGCATTCCTGACCATTGCCGACAGAATCGCGTTGCGCAACAGGGTTTTCGGTTGGCGCTCAATCAGTCGCTTCATATCTCGTCTCACTGCCTTTACCCGATTGCCTGAGTTCGTTGACAAGTCACGCCGGTCGGCGAGCAAAGCCTGTGCCTCGCAATGCCTTAGCCGGGCCGCAATGCACGCATCGGCGGAGCTTGGCAGAATGCCGGCTCGGAGAGGCCGTACGAAATCAGCAATTACTTGAATCGAGCGAGCGGCCTTGCCAGATCGCTGCGCTCTGCGGACATGTCGCTTCCGGAGAGCAAGCTCCAGTATGGTGACTGGATCTGCCCGACCCTGGACGAGCGGCCGTGGGCGGGCCCCGGCAACGAAGCGATTCCCTGCTCGAGAGGGTAGCGGCCGGGCGGACTTCCGCTTTCGACAGGGTGTCCGAGTTCAGGACAGCTTGACGCCGCCAATACCCGCTGGCCTGGCCGTGTGCAAGACAGTCAATGCGCTGGTTTTGGCGACGGGATGGTTGATGGGCTTGGTTGCGATGAGGTAGGCTCGCCGACTGCGGGATGGGCTGGCTCGGCCCGGTCCTGCAACTCGGCCACCAGCAGCGTTGTCGCTTCGATTTCAACGCGGCGGTTCATCTTCCGGGCTTCAGGCGTATACGCACGCTGCGCGACCGGCTCAAACGTGGAGCATCCCAGTACCCGCAGGATGTCCGGCTCCACGCCCCGCGAAACCAGGTAATCGGCCACGATCTTCGCCCGCCGAATCGACAGATCCAACTTCTGCTGGGCACTGGTGCCCTCGGGCAAATCATCCACCGAAGTGTGCCCCTTGACGAGCATGACGTTGCGATGGCCCTTGATCAAAACGGCGATCTGGTCGAGGATTGCTTTCGCGTCGCTGTCGATGGCGTCGCTTCCGACGGCAAACATCACCCGGCTGCCGATGATCGCTTGATCTCCTCGGCGGACCGAGAGGACTTCGGGCTGATCGCCTTCGGCGCCCATCCGCTGGCGCCGCGTCTGCCCACCGTCCCCCTTGCCACGCAGCGTTGGGGATTGCTCCAGCTTTTTCAGCAGCCGATAGGCATCGACCTTGTCCGGATTCTGCGAGTCGGGCAGAAAATTGAACGCGTCTCGCACCGCCGCCAGAATCTTGATCATCTCCGGGTCGTCCAGGCTCGAGCCGTCTTTGCCCGGCGCGGGCTTGAGCACCCACAGAATGACGAAAAACCCCATCAACAGCATGACGAGGTCGGAGAAGGTGAAAATCCATTCTGGACATTCACATTCGGCTTCTTCGCACTTGCAGGCTTCCTTCTTGGCCATGGTTCCTCGAGATCAGGCCGCCTTGGCTAATGCAGTCTGCTGACGCGTGCTCAAGAAGCTCAGCAACTGCATCTCCACAACGCGGGGATTGTTGCCGGCCTGAATGCTGAGCACGCCTTGGAGAATGATTTCCTTGGTAAACGCCTCTTCCTTGGAACGCGATGCCAGCTTGTCCGTGATGGGGCCGGCGATCAGGTTCTGCAGCATGCAGCCGTACAGGGTTCCCGTGAGCGCGGTCGCCAGGGCTTTACCAATGATGGTGGCGTCGCCGCCGAGGTTCTTGAACATCGCGACCTGCGCGATGAGGGTCGCCATCAAACCAAACCCTGGGCCGAATTTCATGAGAATCAGGAAAAAGTGGAAGCCGTGCTTGTGCCGTTCACGCATCGCTTCGATCTCGATGCGGAGGATGCGTTCGATGATTTCCGGATCGGTGCCGTCAATGGTCAGTTGCAGACCGCGCCGCAGGAAAGGATCGGGCGCTTCTCGCGCCACGGATTCCAGGGCCAGGACCCCATCGCGACGCGCGGTCTCGGCGTACTGCACCATCTCCTTGATGATGTGCTCGATGTGGGCTTGCTTGTTGAACATCCATTTCTTCAGGTAGCCGATGGCCCCGGTGATGGTGTGTAGCGGCAGGGAAAGAAATGCCGCGCCCAAGGACCCACCGAATACCAGGAACATCTCGGCCGGCTTGACATACGCGCTCAAGTCCCCCTCGGTTGCCTCGAACATCGAGAAGACGACGGCGCCCCAAGCCAGCGCCATTCCAATGAGTGTTGCCAGATCCATCCGATGACACTCCGCCGCTGCACTGAGAACCAATCCCAAAACCTCGCCGCCGAGCGAAAACACCTCGGCCCGCATGGGGTTTGAAACGAGTCCTCGCAGGCGAAACCCGAACGATGCGATCCGTCGCATCGGCTTGCGACGCACCCTCGGCGCAGCGCAAGCTCGCCCATAAGTCTATTTTCGGCAGAACAGCCCTTTGAAAATGAGACATTATTGGCACCACCCGCGGTAAATGGGTTTCCCGTTGTCTGCTGGCCGAAGGACGCCTTAAATGATGCCATGGAGCAACCGCCTCAAGCCCTGCCGGTCATCGCGTTGGTCCGGGATCTGCTCTTTGCCACCAGGATCTCCTCGACAGCCCATGCGTTGTCCGTGCCCGTGAAAATGGTCCGCGACCCGCACCAACTGAACGCCGATGCCGCTCGCTGCCTGATCGTCGATCTGAACCTGCCCGGGGCCATCGATGCCGCCGTCGGGTGGAAGGCGACTCAGGGTGGCCCGGTGGTGGGATTTGTGTCGCATGTCGATACCGCCACCATCGAGCATGCTCGCTCTGCCGGAATCGATCGCGTGGTCGCCCGCAGCCAGTTCGTGCAGATCCTTCCCCAACTCTTGGCCCCGTAGCGCCCGCCCGGACGGGTAAGGTGCATTGACCGGGCACGATCCGATTTCTTCTCCATGTCGGCTTCGGAGCTATGCGGCGCCCCGGATCTCCTCTCGCTTGCCCGCCTTCCCGGGGCCTGCGGGGTTTTCGCCATTCCCGATGCCTGTTCCCTATGTGAAAATCGGTACAAACAATTGCTCATCCAGGAAGGATTCAGTCATGATCGCCGTAACCGAAAGCAGCAGAATCGTCGAATTGCTCGGCCCTGATGCCGACTCACTCCTGACCTACAAAGCCAGGGGATTCTCCAAGGAACATCTGCATTTACCGGGCCCAGACTTTGTCGACCGGGTCTTGGCCGCCGGTGATCGCCCGCCAGGCGTGCTGCGTAACTTCCAGTTGATCCTCAACACCGGGCGTCTCGCTGGCACCGGGTATGTCTCCATTCTGCCGGTCGATCAGGGTATTGAGCACTCGGCCGGTGCATCGTTTTCCCCCAACCCCATATACTTCGACGGCGAGAACATCGTGAAACTCGCCATCGAAGGAGGCTGCAACGCGGTGGCCAGTACCCTCGGCGTGCTCGGGTCGGTGGCACGCAAGTACGCCCATAAGATCCCATTCCTTCTCAAGCTCAACCACAACGAATTCCTCTCCTACCCCAACAAGTACGACCAGATCATGTTCGCCTCCGTCAAGCAGGCCTTTGATATGGGATGCGTGGCGGTCGGCGCTACCATTTACTTTGGATCCGCCGAGTCCGATCGGCAGATCCAGGAAGTCTCGGCTGCCTTCAAGGCCGCCCATGAGCTCGGCATGGTAACGGTGTTGTGGTGCTACTTGCGCAACGCCGCCTTCAAAGCGAAAGAAGGCCCGGACTACCACCTGGCGGCCGACCTCACCGGACAGGCCAACCACCTCGGCGTGACGATCGAGGCGGACATCATCAAACAGAAACTGGCGACGACCAACGCCGGCTTCAATGCCCTGAAGTTTGGCAAAACCAATCCCCGTGTCTACTCCGATCTGACGCCCGACGACAACCCAATCGAACTGTGCCGCTACCAGGTGGCCAACTGCTACCTGGGCCGCTCACCCCTGATCAACTCCGGCGGCGAAGCCAAGGGAACCACCGATCTGCAGGAGGCCGTTCGCACCGCCGTAATCAATAAACGCGCCGGCGGAATGGGGCTGATCTCCGGCCGCAAAGCATTCCAGCGGCCGATGAACGAGGGTGTGAACCTCCTGCATACCATCCAGGATGTGTATCTCGACGACAACATCACGATCGCGTGATGGCGGGGCGGATGTCAAATAAAGAAGCCCACTGGAGTGAGATCCAGTGGGCTTCGTTGATGGTTCTGGTGGGAACGATCAGGCTTCGGCGCCGACGGGTTCGACGGGGGTCTTGTCGGCGGAGATGCCCGCGAAGGCTCGATCGAGGATCTCGTCGCTGGGGGGAGTCGTCATCAGGCTCACGATGGGGACGACCACGAAGGGAACGAGCATGGCGATGGTGGCGGCCATGGGGGATTTGTCCGGCCCCAACTTGTAGAAGAGGACAATTGCCAGCGTCATGCCAGTGATTATTCCTGCGTAAACGCCCGGCTCGGTCATGGCTACGGCAAAATACCCGCCGAGCACGAGGTAAACGCCCGTGATCGCGATCATGAGGATCAGGGCCAGGTCATAGCTGATGTTGAAGTTGACCTTGAACAGATAGGCCAGGCCGGTAAAGACCGACGCCGAGTAGGGAACCAGGAAGACAAAGATGATCAATGCGGTGAAGAGCTTGAGGAACCTGGCCCCGTAGCGTTCCTGGAAGAACTCGGTCATGGTCTGGAGATTCTGGGTCATGATCCGCGTGCGGCGGCCCAGGACGATCCATGACAACAAGGCGCCGATGAGGGAGTTGCCGACGGCCACCCACAGGCAGGGCAGTCCGAAGCCCCACCCGAGTTTGCCGGTGACCCCGATGAAGATGACGGCGGAGAAACAAGTGGTGCCGTAGGCAAAAGCGGACATCCAGGGGCCGATATTGCGACCACCCAGAAAGAAGTTGCCGAGGGACTGGGTTTGCCGCATCCCCCAGATGCCGATAGCCACCATGACTACCAGGAACACGCCCAATGAGACCATTGCTACCATTCTTCTCGTAGTCGAAGCGGGTCGCGGTACTAACGAAAAGCCGGCCCGAGCAACAGCGGATGGACCCATTCCTGGCGCCATTTCCCGCCAAAAAGGCTGGTAAAAGGGGCGGCGTGAGCGGTTCAGGCAGGCGGCCGGGGGACTGTTAAGAACTGGTTAGATCTGGGCTCACGTGCCGCAAGGGCTCCGTGAATTGGCTTTCCTTCGTGGCGATGCCCTGCAATGCTTTAGGAGAGCAATGAGGCTTTGTGAAAGGCGGTGGTCCATGATCTGTGACTCACACAAGAAGTGGGCCCATCGAACTGGGCACCGGCACGCCGCGTTCTTCTACGTGATGTCAGCCTGGGTATCGTCTCTATGGAATTCCCGTCGCACCGCGAATCCCCGGGAGGGCGAGGCCCAGCCCCGTTTAGCGGCGGCCCGCGGGGCCGGGCTCCGAGCACCTCTCCCTTTCCACCTTCCCCGCGGCAGTGGCACTTCAGTGCCACTGTTCCCCACCCAAAAAACGCCTGAATAAAGAAAAACCCAGGGAACAAATTCCCTGGGCATTGCCTATCAAAGGCTCGCGAGGGCTATTGCCTTACTCCTTCTCCGCCTTGTTGATCTCCAGCACGCGGATGTTGCGGAACAGGTATTGCCCGCCGCCGGGGACCTCCGCCTGAAGCGAAATGTACCCAACCGGCGTCTCCACGCCCTCCGCTTTCCATGCGGGCTTGCCATTAATCTCCATCTCAGCCTTGGTCCCGATGACCGTGAGCTTCATGTGGTTCCACTCGCCGTCCTTGCACAGCCCCTTGCTGCGGGCGCCCTTCAGCTCATCCACATTCCCTTCCAGACCCTTCTTCAGGTTTGCCTGGTACTTCTTCGGCCACGGCCACGGATCGCCCTTGATCGGGTCTTCGCAGCGGAAATACACGCCGGAATCCCAGTTGTCCGCCTTGAGGGCTTTCCAGTCCAGTTCAAAGACAAAGTCCTTGAACTTCTGATCCGGCCGCACCACCCCATTGCCGGCCTTGATCAGGATCGCGCCATCCTGAACCTCGGCCTCGCACCCAATCACCTTCCACCCCTTGAGGCTCTTGCCATCAAACAGGGTCACATACTTTTCTTCGGAATTGGCCGCCGACGAGTCTTCCGCCAGGCACAGATTGGCCAACAGCAACACGCTCGCTGCAAGGCAAATCAATCGCATAGATCGATGCTCCTGAGATATGAAACACGTACGCTCATCGAGCGTCCAGCGCCCTGCCGATCGCCTCGCTGAGCGGCAACCGCAGCATATTAATGTCCCAGCCGACCGCACGAAAGCCTTTACCCTGCAGGGCGGCGACACGATGTGCCGTTGAATCGTCTTGTTTCGCACTCTCCCCACCCTTCTGGGAAATGGCCGGCTGGAAAAAGAGGGGACGGTTGGTACCATCAGAACCCCTGTTGAGCTAAGAGCATTCCGTCTGGTGTTCAACTGTATTATCGGTCATTAGAAGGGCTTCTATGGGTTTCGCATCGGGCTCGGTATCGTTTCGCCGGTTCCTCGTGGTTGGGAAGCATCCCAAGGAAATCACCCAGGAGATGCTGGACAAATTGGCCGAGTTCGCCCTCAAGGTCGGGGAGTTCTCCGTCCCCGATGAGGTGGAGTATGGCTGGTGTGGCGGCCGGCACGTTTTTGACGGCCATTTCTCCTTTGAGCACAACGTGTTCAATGAAGCCCTGAACTTCGCGCTGCGCATCGATACCAACCGCGTGCCCGGAGAATTGAAGAAGGCCTATCAGCTCATGGAAGAGGACGCCGCGGCGGCCAATAATCCGTCGGGGCATATCAGCAAAAAGCAAAAGAAGGATGTCAAAGACATCGTCCGGCAGAAGGTGGAGGAGGACCTGAAGAGCGGGAAATTCCGGCGGAGCAAGCTGGTCCCGATCCTGTGGGATTTCCCCACGCAGACGCTCTACACCCCCGGGTCGAACTCGGTGGTGGAGAAGCTGCACGAGCTGTTCGAACGGACCTTTGGGCTCAACCTCGAGCCCCTGTCGGCCGGCACGGTGGCGCTGCGACACCTGGAAGAGATCAAAAAGCGGCGGGAGTACGAGGATGCCCGGCCGACGCGGTTTGTGAGCGGGCCGGAAGGGGAGGGGCAAATGCCCGAATACCCGTGGACTGCGCAGGGCCCACAGCCCAAGGATTTCCTGGGCAATGAGTTCCTGCTTTGGCTCTGGCACCACATCGAGACGCAGGGCGGCACGATCAAGGTGGAGGGGGCTGAGGATATGGGGCTGGTCATCGATCAGACATTGGAACTGGATTGCGCGTATGGCCAGACCGGAAAGGATGCCTTGAAAGGCGATGGCCCGACGCGGATGCCCGAGGCGCGGGATGGGCTGCGCAGCGGCAAGCTGCCGCGCAAGGCGGGGCTGATCCTCGAGACGGGCGGCAAACAGTATCAGTTCAAGTTCAACTGCGAGACATTCGGCTGTGGATCGACGGTGTTGCCGGAGGTCGAAGAGGCCGAGGATGCGCGGGTGCTGTTTGAGGAACGAATCGTGATGCTGCGCGACCTGGCCAAGGGCATTGATACGCTGTTCCATACCTTCCTGAAGACGCGAGCCTCGTCGGCATGGGAAGGGCAGGTCAACACGATCCGGCAGTGGATCACCCGGCCGAGCAAGCAGGCAGCGGCCTGACCATTGCTGCGGCTGAGCTTTGGCCTGGAGGTGGGCTGTCATATAATTGCAGCATGGTGAACAACCCCATCACGCTCCAAGCCATTCAAGCTGCCCGCCAGCGTGTCAGCGACGTCATCTATCACAGCCCCTGCCCGTACTCCCTGAATCTGTCGCGGATTTGCGATTGCCGGATCTACTGTAAGGTGGATCACCTGCAGATGACCGGCAGTTTCAAGGAGCGGGGAGCGCGGAACAAACTGAAGCTGCTCGGTGAGGAGCAGCGCCGGCACGGGGTCATCGCGGCGTCGGCGGGGAATCATGCCCTGGCGCTAGCGTACCATGGACGGGAGTTGGGGGTCCCGGTCACCGTGGTCATGCCTCGGTGGGCGCCGATCGTGAAGGTGAGCAACTGCCGATCCTTTGGGGCCAATATCATCCAGATTGGCGAGTCGTACGATGAGGCAAAGAAGCATGCCCTGCAGCTTGCGAGCGAGCGGCAGTTGATGTTCGTGCACGGGTTTGACGATCCGGACATCATTGCGGGACAAGGGACGGTGGGGCTCGAGATTCTGGAGGATGTGCCGGATGTGGATGTGGTCATTGTGCCGGTCGGCGGTGGGGGGCTGATTGCGGGGGTGGCCAGTGCGATCAAAGCGATACGGCCAGAAGTGCGGGTCATTGGTGTGGAGCCGAAGGCGGCGCCGACGCTTCATGAATCGCTGCGGCAGGGGGCGGTGGTGCACATCAAGACCGAGCCGACGTTGGCGGATGGCTTGGCGATCGCCGAGGTGGGGCAGCGGTGTTTCGAGATTGCCCGGCGGCTGGTCGACCAGGTGATTCTGGTGGATGAGGTGCAGATCGCCACGTCGATCCTGAGATTACTGGAACTGGAGAAGATGGTGCTGGAGGGAGCCGGGGCGGTGCCGCTGGCGGCGGCGGTGGATCCGGCGCTTTGCCTGAGCGGGAAGAAAGTGGTGTTGGTTTTGTCGGGCGGGAATATCGATGTTACGTTGATTGCGCGGATCATCGAGCGAGGGCTGGCGGCCGAAGGTCGCTTGTGCCGGATTGTGGCGCAGATCTCGGATCGGCCGGGATCGCTGGCAGGCTTGCTGGCGACGATTGCGTCGGCCGGGGGGAGCATCAAGGAGGTCTCGCACGATCGGAACTTCGGCCCGGCGGATGTGGCTCGCGTGGCGGTGTCGTGCATCATGGAGACGCGCGACTTCGATCATATTCGAGAGATCCATGCGGCGTTGGAGAAGGCGGGGGTCAGCTTTACGCACAATTGAGGCTGTGCCCAACGGGTCTCTTCTTCACCGTGGAGACACGGAGGTACGGAGGGGATACGTGTCTATTGCTCGATCGCCGAGCGCGGAGTGGCCAGGGCGGGGGCGATGTAATTGCCGGTGGAGAGGATCATTTTGAAGGCGTCTTCGATGGAAAGGTCGAGAACGATGCATTGGGCGCGGGGGACAAAGTAGAGTCGGCCGGAGGTGGGGTTGGGGGCGGCGGGGACGAAGACGCAGAGGGTGTCGGAATG
>JBLNDH010000210.1:0-7487 GCA_050261455.1 Bacillota bacterium | reverse complement strand
GATGCCGATCTGGTCCTGCCAGAAGAGGCTTCGAATCCACATGCAGGCCGCTGCAACGAGCAGACAGGTCGAGAAGATAATCAGGATCGAGGGCCTGCGGCGTTTCATTCCCGCGTATCGTAATGGCCAAACCCGCGCCGCCAAGGGCTGTTGTTGCCGCACATGGGCGGCTGGGGCATTGCCGCCAGAAATGAGATGCCGGCACTCTTCATGTTAACTCCGCCTTTGACGCCGCGATGTGCGTCCGATTCCCAAAAGGGGACAAGGTAAGGATGCTTGGGCAGACATTCCTGACAGAGACTGTGCGGCGGCCAACTCTCCTTGCCCCGGACCTCTTGGGCTTGTACCGTTTTGCAATGCTCCGGCCGACTGCACTGCTCCTCGTGTATGTCACCCTCTTAGCTGATTCCGTATCCGCCACGGAGTGGACCTGGACGTGGAAGCCGGCCCCCGGCGACGACAAAACGCCCACCGCCGAGATCTGTACCTTCAAATACGGCAAACGCTGGGCCTACGCCATCGAGATCGACGATGGCCCGAAGTGGATAGCGTCCTTCGCCGTGCCATTCCTCGCTCAGTATCATTACACCGATGCTCCCCCAGGGGTGCCCGGCGGCATCAAGAAGCCTTTCGTGGGCTCAGCGGCTGTTATTGTCGGGGCAACCGGCAACAACGACTCGCTGCTGAATTGGGATGACCTTGCAAAGCTGTTTGATTCCGGCTGGGGCGTGATGAACCACAGCTACGATCATCACGCTAATGATTGGAGTGGTGAGTCGGCCAAGTTGAACGATCAGCAGGCCTACGCGGATGCGTTCTGGAGCCAGACGATTCTGGCCGCAAAGTTGCCCGGCGGCCGCGCTCCCACCGGTGCCGTTTACGCCAACGGTTACCTGGCCTATAACCGCAACAATGCCTTGGCGGCGTGCGGCATCGGCATCGCCACCCGTGTGGGCTCCGACAGCCCTCGTGATGTGCTCGACCCTCAGACAAAGTGGCTCGACTTCAATCGCTCCTATCTCGACGAAAAGGTATGGTCCAATGAGCAAAACCAAGGCAAGCCCATGGCCGATTTCCCCGGCGGCGAACAGGACGGACCGCCGGCGAACAGCCTGGTCATCGACTTTACCCACGAGATCGAACGAAAACCCGGCTCTGCGAATCAGGATCGCTGGCGCAATCGCCTGAAGACAATCGAAAGCCGCTGGGGCGTCGGTGGCGGCGATTCCCTGTGGTGTGCACCGACTGGCGAGGTCGCCGACTACATTCGTGCTGCCCACGCGGCGAAGCTGACGATGACATCCGGCAAACTCACCGTCTCCCTTCCCGACGGCCTCCCCGGCAGTGCGCTGACCCTACGCCTTCGAGGCATCGGGAACCAAGCCATCGTCCAGGCGCCCGAGGGCGGCTCGCTCTATCGCCAGGGCAATGCCATTGTGCTCACTTCGCCGCGAATCGGGCCATGGGGAACGAATCCGCCCCACCCACGCCTCAAGTGCATCTACAATGGCCCGGCAGTGTCCGTCGATTTCTCCAAACCCGTCCGCGTGGCCGGCGTCACGATGCGCATCTTTGGCAACCCACCTTCTGCGCTCCGCTACCGCCTCGCGGTGCGGACCTCCAAGGGCGAAGAGATCTTTGCCGATCGCACCGTGGGCCCTGGCTGGGTTGTTGGTGGGCACCTCTGCCCGATCATCCCCACTTCTGCGTCCATCACCGGCACCGGGGTTGTGGTCACCGGTGCTGAACCGCTGAAGACCATGGCCATATGGGCGATCGATGAAGACAAAGAGACTGGCGAGTGAACCCATTGGAATCCCTGCCCCGACCGCAATCATTCCCACTTGGTGCCACGGGCGGGCGAATGTGTGCCAGTGGCATGCGAAATGCCGTTCTGAAACCACTTCTTAAAACAAAAAAGAGGAGGCAGAGTCGCCCGAGGGAGAGCGACCCTGCCCGCGGTTGAGGGCTTAGTTAAACACAAACACACAAGGATCGCGTGGCGCGGAAACACCTCCGTGCAACGAACAAACGACTTGCCAGATCAATACGTCCTATCTCAATTCGCCGATTTGAACCTTAGCGATATGACCAGAAAAAATATAACGTATGTCCGCGGCCGGGCAAGCGAAAATTCCGGATTTCCACAAGGTGCGTTTCACTTTATCTCGGTGGCTGCCCCTGCTCCACGCCGGGGGCGGAGCGCAGCGACGCCCCGGATCTTCCTGCCCCTGTCACGATCTCCTTCATGAGTCCCAAGTGAACATCGCAGCCCACAAGCGTGAGTCGGTTGCTCTCCATCCGCATTACTGTCTCTTTCGCCGCAGTAGCAACCCGCCCATGATGCCGGCCAATATCATCGCACAACTCGGCTCCGGAACCGCCGCAGCCCGTAGTGCCCCCAATCCTGACATTACGCCTGTCTGGGCCATGAAGGCCGAGTCCATCAGGAAGTAATCGTCCCCATCCACCACGCCATCAAAGTTCAGATCCCCATTGCGATATCCCCTCAGCTGGCCGATGAAACCACTATCCACCAGGAAGTAATCGTCTCCGTCCACCTTGCCATCCAGGGTCACATCGCCATTCCAGGTGTATTTCACCAGGATGTCATTCATCCCGACGGCCTCGCCTGCGAAACTCGTCAGGATTGCCTTGCCGCCCTCGTTGTTCAGGATCACCGCCAGCCCTGTGTACGCTTCCAGTGCCGCTGCCCTGGCCCCGGCCTCGCTGCTGGTGATGCCGCTTCCCTGCCATGTGCCATCGGGCCCCCGCGCCGATTTGATCCAATCCGTCACCTGCCCAAGTACCGCATCGTGCGTCTCGGCCGTCGCTTTCACGATTAGATCATTGTCGTTCAAGTCGAGCAGACCATTTCCGTCGATCAGCAGTTCGTCCGCGACCACAACCTTGTTCGCGCCGCTGCCGACGGCGACAGTCCCGCCATTCACGCTCAATCGCCGCACATGTTGACTGCTCTGGAAATTCACGATTCCCGCACTTCCCACGCGAATTCCCAGGTTCCGTGTTGCGGCACTGCCGCTGTCGCTGGCGAAATTCGTCACGCCGGTGCTGGCGACGAACTCGCTGCCCACCCCGTGCGACTGCATTCCCTTGATCTCCAGCACACCCGCGCCCTTCCGCGTGACGATCTTCCCGGCTCCGATGCTCATCGCGCCCGTGAGAGTGAACGCCCCGTCGTCGCTGATCTCGATTTCGGTATCGCTGCTTATCGCCACTGGGGCGCCAATGTTATGGCTGGCATTGTTGCTCACGTAGATCGCCGCCAGCCCCGTTGCAGATGCCGCTTGCAGCGTCAGTGCCTTGGTCCCATTGATCGTGTACCCTTGGTCGCTCTCCAGCAGCAACGTCCCCGTCGTGACTGCTGCGTCAACTTGCATATTGAGCTTGCTGGTGTTCCCCAACACCGCCACGGTCCCCGGCCCGTTGGGCACGCCGCCATACCAATTCGCTAGATCCGTCCAGTTGGTGTTTGTCCCGCCTACCCATGATGACAAGCTGTCCAGCTTGACGTTCTTGTTGTTCACCACGACATTGCGGTAGATCATTCCCTCCCCCAATGCCCCGCCGCTGATCACCACATCGTAGGTTCCATTCGCCACCTGCACCGCATACCCGCCACTGGCGTATGTCACGCTCGATTTCACCAGGGTGCCGCTCCCCGGCCGGCGGACCTCTACCGAAACGCTCCCAAGTCCTTCGCCGGGCGTGTAAAACCGATCCTGGGTCACTGCATCTGCGTAGATCACCCCGGTGATGAACGAGTTCGTCGCCTTGCCCGTGTCGGGGTCAATGTCCCGTACCCCGAAGTCCTGTGTCACCACCAGTGGGCCAACATTCTTGCTGGAGTCATTCTGGACGGTGATCGCGATTCCCACCTCTTTGAATTCCGGATCCATCAGGTTGTCTCGATGTCCGGCAGGGTTCTGCATTCCGCCCGGCCCTTCACCCCAGTCGATCGCAAACCCCGCGTGTCCATAGAACACGCTGTAGCTATAGGCATAGACGTTCTCCCCCACGGCCGTGTAGGTCTTCCCCAGGTAACCGGCCTGGGATGTGCGATTGGGCAATCCTACCTCGTTCGGCAACTGATGCGATTGCTCGTCATAGGTGATCATCTGTGTATTATGATCCGCCGCCGTCTTCTGCAGGATGGAGTTCCAAGCCAAGGGCTGCGATGCCGTCAGGCTGCTCCATTGTGTCTTCAGCACCTTGGGATCGACACCGAAATACAACAGTGCATCGGCCACATCGGGATCGTTTGATAGGGGACTATCCCAGGCGCCCGAAGACTTTATGTTCACCAGCTTGCCCAGTTCCGCCGCCGGCTGTGTGCGCATGCGGTTGATCAACTCGAGCCAATACTGCTCTTCATTGCTTGGAGCTCCCGCCCAGGCTGCATGATCCACCCATCCGCCCGCCAGCAATCCCACCGCCACCACCAGGCATGCCCGTTTCACCAATGCCTCCTCTCCGCTCACCCTCTACGTGTGATACAGCTACCGAGCGAGAGTATACCCAACGCAGCCACAGCCGCATGTGGCATTTGAGAACATAAACGCGCGTAAAGGGGCTTTCAAAAGAAAACCGGTTATCAGACATGCCGGCGATCCTGGTCTTGGCCAAGGGGTTTGCCTTCCACCTGATATCCGTTACACTTTGCCTAAACAGGGTTCCTTGCACTCGATAGGATGCCTGCCCCAGGGTGTCCAGGTGTTGGCCGGGTGTTGGGTCTACGGCGCGCTTTTTGTGTTGGGGACTTGCATTACATCCCGCGCCGCCCTAGACTGTGCGACTCTTTAATTCGGAACTGATGAGGTATTGATATGCCACGCGTTTGCTATTTCACAGGTAAGAAGACCACCTTCGGGAACCAGATCACGCACCGAGGCAAGGCCAAGTATCTGGGTGGCGTCGGTACCAAGGTCACCGGCATTACCCGGCGCAAGTTCAAGCCCAATATCCAACGCGTGCGGGCAGTGGTGGATGGCAAGATCGTCCGGATTCAGGTCAGCACCAAGGCCATTCGCAATGGTCTGGTGGTCAAGCCCATGCGGCGGAAGTACACCAAGCCGGCTGAGGCTCCCACCGCCTAAGGTGTTTTTGCAAACTGAGTTACCAAAAGCCCACGGCAATGCCGTGGGCTTTTTCTTGATTGCTCCGAGAGGGGCTGGCCGTATTTCACCTCACCCATTCCGCTTGAGCCTCATGCCCCGTTGCTGTACAAGTGCAGTAACAATACTTGGGATTAAGACTTATGCCTGAACCGAAAATCTCCCTCGAACTGGTTCGCCATGTGGCCAAGCTCTCCCGTTTGGATTTGACCGGCGAGCAGACACAGAAGTACACCTCCCAGCTGGGGTCGATTCTCGAATACGTGGCCAAGATCGGCCAGGTGGATGTCAGCGGCGTGGAGCCGATGGCTCACGCGCTGCCGCTGCATAATGTCTTTCGCGACGATGTGGTTAAGCCGAGCCTGCCCGTGGAAGAGGTTCTGAGGAATGCCCCCGATACGGACGGCCCGTTCTTCAAGGTGCCCAAGGTCATCGGCGCCGACGAGGATTCGGCCGGGTAACCATCCGCCGGGTAACCAACTGCCTTCCCTCTACTTACAAGAGCAATACAAGCATGCTTAGCTTTGACACAATCCAAGGAGCCCGCGAGGCACTGAAGAGTCGAAAGATCTCGGCCACGGAACTGGTTCGCCAATCGCTCGATCGCATTCAGAAGCTGGACGGGCGGCTCAAGGCCTTCAACAGCGTCTATCCGGAACGCGCGCTGGAGCGGGCAAAGGCGGTGGATCAGGGGCAGGTGACCGGTCCGTTGGCCGGCATTCCCCTTGCGCTTAAGGACAATATCTGCACGACTTTCGGCACGACCACCTGCTCCTCGAAGATGCTGGCCAACTTCCGCTCGCCGTATGACGCGACGGTAGTCAAGAAGCTGGAGGCGGCGGGGGCGATCATTGTCGGGAAGACCAACCTCGACGAGTTTGCGATGGGCAGCTCGACCGAGAACAGCGCTTTCCACACGACCCGTAACCCTTGGGATACCGACCGGGTTCCCGGCGGGTCTTCGGGTGGGTCGGCGGCAGCGGTAACGGCGAGCATGGTTTGTGGCGCGATTGGGTCGGATACCGGCGGGTCGATCCGGCAGCCGGCGGCGCTGTGCGGGTTGGTGGGGCTGAAGCCAACCTATGGCCGGGTCAGTCGATATGGTCTGGTGGCCTATGCTTCGTCGCTGGATCAGATCGGGCCGTTCGGTTGGACGGTGGCCGATGTCGCGGCGCAGCTCAGTGTGATCAGTGGGCATGATCCGAAGGACTCGACTTGTGCGCCGCAGGACGTGCCGGATTACCTGAAGGATCTGGATGTGCCCCTGAAGGGGCTGCGGATCGGGATTGCCAAGGAGTTCCAACTGGCGGCGGGTATGGATCCGCAAGTCAAGGCCGGTGTGGAAGCTGCGATCCAGAAGTACAAGGACCTGGGCGCGGAGGTGATCGACGTTTCGCTGCCGCATGCCGACTATGGCATCGCGGCCTATTACGTCATTGCTCCTTCTGAGGCTTCCAGCAACCTGGCCAGGTACGATGGGGTGCATTTTGGGCATCGGACGCAGCAGCCGGTGAAGGACATCGTTGAGCTGTTCAGCAAGTCGCGGGCGGAAGGGTTTGGGGAAGAGGTGCAGCGGCGAATCATGATCGGCACCTATGCCCTGTCCAGCGGCTACTACGATGCTTACTACGTTCGGGCCCTGAAGATACGGACGCTGATCAAGCGCGACTTTGATACGGCGTTTGAGAAGTGCGACGCCATTGTCTGCCCGACCTCGCCGATTCCGGCGTTCAAGGTGGGCGAGAAGTCGGGGGATCCGCTGCAGATGTACCTGGTGGATGTTTTTACGGTGACGGCGAACATTGCGGCGATCCCGGGGATCAGCATTCCGTGCGGGTTTACCCAGGGGACCAAGCCGCTGCCGATTGGGTTGCAGCTATTGGGGCCGGCGTTCAGCGAGGGCAAGCTGCTGCGGATTGCGCGGATGTACGAGGCGGCGACGGAATGGCATAAGTCTCGGCCTGCACTGGATTAATGATTTGACTACGGAGGCGCGGAGACACGGAGGCCACCTCGAAAATGGCTTCGTTTTGTCTCCGTGCCTCTGTATTTCTACTCTATGCGGGGGAGGCGGAGGGAGGGGCCGGTTTCCAGTTGGATGGCCAGGCAAATGGGTTCGTTTTGTAGAATGCGGTGATGGCCGGCTGCGACCCGCTTGACCGTGCCGCGATTGCGTGAGACGGGACCCTCATACTCCAAGTAGGCGGGGCGATGGTCGGGTAGGGGGGTGAGATCGGTGTCGGGTTCAACGGGCCAAGTGGGGGAGCGCCAGGCGGCCAGGGGGGAGCCGGGGGCGGTTTCGAAGAGCAAGTCATAATGCGGCTCGGGGATGCCCTCGTGCCGAAGGATCGC
>JBLNDH010000209.1:0-4374 GCA_050261455.1 Bacillota bacterium | reverse complement strand
AACGTCACCGCCGCATTGCGTATCGCCTGGATGAACTGCTCCTGGCCACGAACGAGATTGCCTTTCCCCGTCAATTCGATCCGGGGCTGGCTGATCGGAGCCTCCGTCCAGCCGGTCAATTGAAGGTTGCTTGCCACCAGATTGGCATCCACCTGTGCCGATCCATCTGCCCGTGTCAGATCGCCATGGGTGGCGATTCGGAACTGCGCCTCCCCGGCCATCTGTCGCTGTCCCAGGTCAACGAATTGTCCCAACTCCCGCTGCATTGCCGCCAGGTTCAGGTTGCCATCGACAATCAGTTGCGCCAGCGACTGGCCCTTGCCGTTGATCGTTCCAAATCCGCTCTGCCCCACCAGCACCACATCGCGCAGGTCAGGAATCGCTCCCCCACCTCCCAGGCTGGTCCCCTCAAACGTCATATGGATCGGCTGCGCCGTGACACGCTGCCCTTGCGCATTGATCGCCGCCAGATCGGTCACATCCGTCTGCTGATTGATGGCCGCCTTGTCCGGCGACAAAACGATCTTAATCACCTGATGCAGCCGGCCCGACTCCGGTTTCATCCCTTGCCGCAAGCCCAGGGTATTGGGCAGTTGGGTTGCCAGCTTCGCCAGGTCGAAGTCCGCCGTCATCTGCATCTGCCCGCTTGAGCCTGGCGTCTGATTGTTCAACAGATTCTGGATCGCCTGCAGCGTACTGTCCGCCGAAACTGCCACCTGCCCCTGGTCCATCTGAACCTGCAACGCCTGATTGGCCTGCCCATCCCCCGTCCGAATCCGCCCTGTCGATCGGCTGACCATCGTTGGCGGAACCGTAATCGTCAGCTGCGATGTCCGATACGTATCTCCCCGCAACGCAGGACCACTGGCCACAACATCCCGGCTGACGATCTGCCCGGACAATTCCACATCGTCGCTGCCAACCACCGTAGCTATCAGTTTCCCATTCGCCTGGCCCTGCACCTTGTCAAGCGACATCGCCGGCCCCAACAGGGGAACGAGACTCGCCAAATCCACCGATTGCAGCGTGATGTTCTCATTCGCCGTCAAACGAGCCAAATCAACCTGATTGTTCGAAAACGGCTTGGCCACTCCCTCCGCCAGTACTTTCCCCGCCGGCCCGGCGCCCACCCGCAACGCCATCTCCATTTGATTCTGAATGGGCTGGTTGATGTCGGCAATCCGCAGGCTCACGGTGCTGGGATCAATAACAACCGCCTGCGGCACCCCCTCCTGCTCAATCGTGCCCCGGAAATTCGCCTGCACGTCGCCGCGAAGGTTCGGCACCCGCGTCGGCTCGGTCGATGGATGCTTCGTCAGCCGATCAAAGTTGGTCGTCCCATCCGCATACCGTTTCAGCACGAAATCCAGCCCATCGATCGTCGTCTTGCCCAGGTCATATCGGCCCCGAATCAGGTCCACCAGCGACAGCCCTGTCGAAAGCCGATTCATCTCCAGGATCTGTGCTTCGTCCTGGAAGATACGCAGGCCATGAACCTCAATCCCCCTCGTCCAACTCAACGACCAATCCTTGATCTGCACCCGCCCATTGAGATTGCTATTGACCCGGCCCACAACAATCGATCGGGCCCATGCGGTGCTGAGGATCACCGGCGCCAGCACCACCACCACCACCAGCAGCAGCACAAGCCCAATCACAAAGAATGGCCAGCGACGACGCTTCTTCGGCGGTGGCGCAACCGGCGGTTGCGGCGGCACTCCACCCGCTGCCTGATTCTCTGGAATCGGTTGATCCCCACCGCCGCCATCCGGAGGAGTCTGATCGTTTGTCATAGTGGCCACTCCGAATCTCGTCTGCTGAGCATGCCCCCTGGACTTCACACAAATCCAAGGATTTGTCCCCAGATTCCCCCTCAATCAGCAACTGAGAATTGTCAATTTCCAATTAAGCGACGCTCGCCTCCTCCGCCACCCCGTCCCCTCGCTTCTTATCGATCAGCCTCTTCTTCACGGCGGCGCAATCCACGTAACACCCGCCTCGTTCAGCACAAACCGCTTCTCCCCATTGCGAATCCGCATCGGTACGGATGCATTCACCGCCTCCCCCGCCAAACCCATCGCCGCCGGCCGCACCCCTCCGACAAAACCTTCACCCTCAATTCTCGCCACAGGGAAACGATCAATCCGGACAACCTGCGTAATCTGTGGCGCCATGGCCATCGTCACATACTTTCGATCGGCCGATACCGTCGGCCGAACGACGACAACCGGCCCACTCGCCACCACCCCAATCTCCGGATCATACAAGGCCACGCCGCCCCGATTGTAGAAATCCCTACTCGCCACTTGGGCGCCTGCCACCCCCGCCATCCCGACCCCCACCAATGCAGCCAACCAAACGTGCATGGCCATTCCGACCTCCAATTGTTAAGTATATCACCCGTTCAGTCGCCACGGCACGCGTTAAGTTCTCGTGTTTCCGGGGCCGCTGAGCTTGGCATTGGCTGCCTGACCACGCATACTGTTCTAAAGGGATCGGCCTGCTTGGCCGATAAGTTTTTTTGCCGTCGCGCTTACATTGCGCCGGAACAAGGACCTATGGAAAACACCACCCCGAAAAAAGCGTTGATTACCGGCATCACTGGCCAGGATGGTTCCTATCTGGCCGAACTCCTGCTCGCCAAAGGATATCTTGTTCACGGCGTCGTCCGCCGATCCAGCACCTTCAACACCGATCGCATCGAACACGTTTACCGCGATCCCCACGACCCCAACGCCCGCCTCTTCCTCCATTACGGCGATCTCATGGATGGCACCGGCCTACGCGAAATTCTCACCCGCGTCCAACCCGATGAGGTTTACAACCTCGCCGCCCAGTCCCACGTCCGCGTCAGCTTCGATCAGCCGGTCTATACCACCCAGATCGATGCCCTCGGCACGATCAACCTCCTGGAAGCCATTCGCGACACCCATCGCCCCATCCGTTTCTACCAAGCCTCCAGCAGCGAAATGTATGGCAAGGTCGCCGAAACCCCCCAGACCGAACGCACCCCCTTCCATCCCCGCAGCCCCTACGCCTGCGCCAAGGTCTTCAGCTATTGGCAAACCGTCAATTACCGCGAGGCCTACAACGTCTTCGCCTGCAACGGCATCCTTTTCAACCACGAAAGCCCCCGTCGCGGCGAAACCTTCGTCACCCGCAAGATCACCCGCGCCGCCACCCGCATCGCCCTGGGCCTGCAGGACAAGCTCTTCCTGGGCAACCTCGACGCCAAACGCGACTGGGGCTTCGCCGGCGACTACGTCGAGGCCATGTGGCTCATGCTGCAGCAGGACAAGCCCGACGATTACGTCATCGCCACCGGCGAAACCCATAGCATCCGCGAATTCCTCGACGAAACCTTCGCCCTCTTGAACCTCGATTGGCAGAAGTACGTGCAAGTCAATCCCCGCTACTTCCGCCCCGCCGAGGTCGATCTGCTCCTGGGCGACGCCACTAAAGCCCGCCAAGCCATCGGCTGGCAACCCAAGGTCTCCTTCAAACAACTGGTCAAAATGATGGTCGACTCCGACATGCAACTGGCCCAGCGTGAGCAGCTGATCACCAACCACGAGCGTTCCCGCGGCAGCTCCGCCCCCCAACTCAACTTCCGCAGCTTGCGAGCCACGGCATAACAGGCAAACAAATCTCCACAAATCGACACAAATCCCAAATTCATTTGTGGAGATTTGTGGACAACATCTGAATTATCATGAGCATCACCTCATCTGATCGTATTCTCATCACCGGCGGCGCCGGTTTTCTCGGCAGCTTTCTCGTCGAAAAGCTCAAAGCCCGCGGCTACACCAACCTCGCCGTCATCCGCCGCCGCGAGTATGACCTGACCAAGGAAGCCGACGTCGAGCGCGTCTACCAGGACCTCCAGCCCGCCGCCGTCATGCACTTGGCCGCCGAGGTCGGCGGCATCGGCGCCAATCGCGCCAACCCCGGCCGCTTCTTCTACGCCAACATGGCCATGGGCCTCCACCTCATCGAAGGCGCCCGCCGCCACAACGTCGCCAAGTTCGTTCAGGTCGGCACCATCTGCGCCTACCCCAAGTTCACCCCCGTCCCCTTCCGCGAAGACCAGCTCTGGAACGGCTACCCCGAAGAAACCAATGCCCCGTATGGCCTGGCCAAGAAAGCCCTCCTGGTCATGTGCCAGGCCTACCGCCAGCAATATGGCCTCAACGCCGTCTATCTCCTGCCCGTCAATCTTTACGGCCCCCGCGATAACTTCGACCCCAACACCAGCCACGTCATCCCCGCCCTCATCCGCAAGTGCGTCGAAGCCAAGGAACGCGGCGACACCCACATCGACGTCTGGGGCACCGGCACCGCCAGCCGCGAATTCCTCTACGTCGAAGATTGCGC
>JBLNDH010000208.1:0-10187 GCA_050261455.1 Bacillota bacterium | reverse complement strand
CCCATATGGGCCCCCGGATGCATCACCAGATACGGAATCCCCAGCACCCGACACCGCTCGACCTCTTCCACAAACAGCTCCACACTCCGCCGCCACAACCCCTCCTCCGGCGACCCCAGGTTGATCAGATAACTGTCATGGCTCACCGTCTGCGAAAACCCCAGCCGCCCACACTCCCCCCGCCACTTGCCTATCGTCTCCTCCCCCAATGGCGGACATTTCCACTGCTGCTGGTTCTTCGTGAAAACCTGTAACGTACTAAATCCTAACTCCTCTGCCTTTAGCAGGGCGTTGTGAAGACCACCGGCGATGGAGAGATGGGAGCCGAACATATGGGGATTATAGAGGCTGGGAATCCCCGATTGTCAGATGAAGTGACGGGGTAATTCGGAGGCACATGCCGCTGGGCAGGTTGGGGCGGTAGTGGCGATCTTCGTGACTTATGAAGACCAATTGCTCACCTTCTCCAGTTCGCACGTAACGTATGGCGCGACACCCTCTCATCAGCAGGTTAACGATAGATCCCTGCTCTGGCCGGCTGATGGCCAAGTCAACATCGTAACTGAATTGATCTATGCCCAGTTCAAGCATTAAACCGCCGCGCTGGACTATGTAGCGGTAATACAGCCCATCCCTATCAACCTCGGGCTCGACCTCAAGACAGGTCAGAACATCCGTTGGGTTCCATTCAATCACCGTCACCTCCGTTACGGGCAATGTAGCAAAGGGCAACTCCCGCTTCTTCGTAATCCTTGGAGAAGTGTGAACCCAACATGCTATCTTAAGCCTCAACACTCTTGGGTGGTTGGCGAAAGTACCACCACTCTCGCTCGGCTACCCACCCATATCTACTCGCGTTCTCTTCACGCCAAACGCACTTCTCACTAGGGACGGTGATATTCCTGAAACGGGCATCCAGATCTGCCAACTGGGCTTCAACGCTGCCTCGTTCTTCCTCAGTCGCCAGTGGCAATACTTCCGCTAGGATATGCCGAGCGCCAAGGTCGTTGAGGTAATCCCATATTAGCTGCCGCCTTCCCGCTTCGAGCCGTTCGACGGTTTTCTTCCATCCGCTCATCAAATACGGAATGCCACCACGCACAACGTTCTTCGAGTAGCCCCGACTTTGACAATAATCTCGCACCGCGTCATGCTGACTCATATCTGCCTCTCCGTATTGCACACCCTCTATTCTATCTCGGCTGAGATCCGTGGTCCCGTTGTGGCGGGTTGCTATGCATGTTCGTAGGACTGAAAAACCGGCGTCTAATGCAACCAAGGGCGGTTCTTCGTGAAGATCTGCGTTGTGGAGAATCCGAGCCACTCAGCTTCAAGAAGAGCATTGTGGAGACCGCCAGCAATGGAGAGATGAGAGCCAAACATCGAGAGATTATAGCTTCCAAACCAAGTACTGCCGCCGGTCGCGCCCTGCCAACAGCTCAGAGCACCGGCGAAGCAGCGCCCGAAGCCGTACCGACTCGATCCAACCGTGTGAAGCGACTTTACCGTACCGCGGTCACGGGAAGAGCGCCATCAGCGCATCGGCAAAGAGTCCCATTCCGTAGGCGTTGGGGTGGTTGATGTTGTTCATCATCAGCGTCGAATACGGGATCCCCTGTCGCCACAGCCGCCCATAACGCAGCGAAGCGTCGGCCAACGCGATGTTGTTCTCGGCGGCGAACTTCCTCAACGCCTTCACGTACGGACGTGGATCCTCGTCGATCCCCTTCTCCGATGCCAAACCCATCCAGTCGGGACGCACATAATGCGGCGTCAGGATGATCCACTCCGCGCCAATTGCCTTGAACTCGTCACGAATGCGCCCGTACCGCTGAAACACCGCCTCCTCATTGAACCCCGCGTCATTCACAAACTCCGAGACGATCAGGTCCGGCCGTATGTCCAGCACCTTCTCTTTGTAGTTGTGGATGCTGCCCGGCGGCTCGTTGCGGTAACTGTCGGTGTTGCGCCCACCCCACGCCTCGGTCGTCAACACGATCTCCGCCTTGGGATACCGCGCCCGCAACCGCCGCACAAACTGCTCCTGCCAACGGCTCTCACGCCCGAGGTATGCCCCGTCCGTTACGCTGTCGCCCCACGCCAGGATGTTCACCTTGCTACCCGCCTGGAGTTTGGCCATGGTCTTCGGGATCAGCTGTTCCGCCACCGGCTTGGGCTGCTCTGGATAGGCCGCCTCCAACACCGGCAGGAGGTTTGCCTCCGCCAGCTTCGGCAACCGAGCCGTCACCCAGATGTTTGCCAGCCGCCTCTCGCCTGCCGCCAGGGCGGGCGCCGCCGGGATCGACACATGCGGCTTCCCCTTGCGCAACACGATCTTCTTGTCCGCCGTCAGCACAACCGCATCCAGACGCATGGTGCCATACGTATAGTTCACCACCACCGGCGTCTCCGCACCGATGGCCCCGCCCTCCAGCCGGCCCACGCATCCCCACGAAAGCTCGGCCTCGTAATCCTTGCCTCGCTCCAGTACCGCGCCACCCGGGGCCAGACGCACCACCAGCGAATCGGGGTCCAGGGCATGCCTGACCGAACATTCCTGCGCCCGCACCCCCGCCAGTTTCTCGCCCCGCGCGTAGGCCGGCCCGTTGGGGTCGAACAGCGGCAGCTTCCCGATCTTCTCATCCGTCACCTTCACCTGCTCCGGCCTGTCCACCGTCACCGTAGCGGTGATACCCTCCGCCTCCACCGTGACCTGCCAATCGCCGGTCAACGTCATTGCCGCAGGTGCAGCCGAAACCGCCGTCGCCACCGCCATCCAGAGCCCAAACACCATCTGTTTCAATGACATGTGCTTCGCCGCTCCTTCCACTTGATCGCTCCTGGCGTGACCTCTCATCGTGCGAACTGGATCAAACCGCTGGCCATCTTACCGCAAGCAGGGGGAAGTTCACCTCCACTGCGAAATACGCCCGGCACATCGCGTACAGTGTATGCCAAGCCAAGTAGAGTGTGCTTCAGCACACCACGATTAAGGATTGGCGACCTCGGCGTCTCTTGGCGCTCTTCGCGGTTCCATCCGTTGCCCCCGTACAATCGCCTCCGCCCACCGCTCAACCGTTGCGCTTTGGCCAGAAATCCAGAAACCTTTTCTCGGTTTTCCCAAGAAACTCCCCACCTCCCCCTAGCGACCAACCCGTCATCCTGAGCGCAGCGAAGGATCTCTAACACAGAGATTCCTTGCTACGCTCGGAATGACAGATACTCCGGATCTTCTTGAACTTGCACTCACCAACACGTTCCTTCATGCAAAAAGGCGTTCAGCACACATCAAAACAACTGGCCGCTACCCCGAAACGTCCCCGGCCAACCACCTCAATCCACCAAATACTCCCGTCGGCACACCTTGAAAGCCTCATGGATCGCATCGCCATAGGAATAGGGAGACGTCCACCAAGCCTTTCGCCCCAGTTCATGCTCCTGGTGCAGATACTGGATCACCTCAGCGGGAGTGTTCGGCGGGGACAGGGGCTTGGCCCCAGCGGCGACGAGCTTATTCACACGCCGGCGGTGCAGGGCCAACATCTCATAAATGTCCGCGGAGTTCAGGCAACATCGGTTGGTCACCCCTGGCATTGCTTCGTGGCGATATACCGGATCACCCAGGGTGTTGTGACGCCGCCCATCGGCAAATTGCGTGGACATCATGAGGACGGGTTTGGCCGGGAAGAACAGCAGATTCTTCGTTTGCCGCATCAGGGCAACGAAAACCGCGGTGTCGCCGATCCGGAAGAAACGATTGCCGGGGACGACCACATCTCCGGCCGTCATCCCGAAATCACAGACGTGCTGGCCTCCCAGGCTCTCCGCTTCCGAGCAGTATTTGAGAAAGGTCGGCGTCTGGTCGCCGGAGAGATCGGTCACGCGAAAATCCACCTGGCTGGCATACATCGCCCCCAATCCACGACGCCTATTACTGTAGCAGCGGCCAATCTGCTGCCACTTCATCAATACGGTCCGCATCGCCGTCAAAAACGAGACAGCCGCACAGATAATGGAGAGGACCATCATCGGCGTGGAACTACGGAAGCGATACGCTAGCGCAGAGAGGATAATAGCAAACACCAACGGCTTGCCCACGCGGACCACGAAAGCCGCCGGACCGCGGTCCCCCGGCAACTCGGCCAGATGCCGGACCATTGCCCCAGCCTTTCGCTCCTGGGAATGGGTCAGGAAAAGGGCGTGAGTTGCCTGGCAGAAGAAGTCCCACGAGGATTTAGCGGCAGCTTCGGGTGAGCTAGCCTTACGCTCTTGGAACATCTGAAAGGCCTCGAGGAACTTCTGGTCATACGACCAGGCAGTGACACGCCAGAGCTCCTGGATTGACTCATCCGATCGAAGGACCCATATAGCCTTGACGAGAACGGAGCCGTTGGCCGGAGCACCGCAGATAACGAAGGTCGTCGTCGAGCAATCGTCGTCAATGGAGGAGAGCATCGGACCCGCAATAGTCAGCCGCAGCATCACGCATGCATGCTGAAGCAGCGGCTCGGCGAGGACCTCGCGCCAGACTGAAAGGTCCGCACGCTCTGTAATGCTCCCCGGCTTACCAATCACTCGCAACTCATCGAGCTGGGGCAGGGCCAAAGTGGCATCGGGCAGGCGTGCTTGAACGGCTTGACAAATCTTGTTGCCCTCAGGACGGGGAAACGCGTAAACCCGGGCCTCGCACTGAACCTCAGCCTTCTGCCCCACTTTATTGGCCCGAAGAAGATACCACATGCTGAGCATGCCACCCATGTCCCCGAGTTGCTCGATTGTCAGTGTTCGATCCAAGAACTGCTTCCGAAAGATGCAGAAGGTGCCCATGACAATATTATGCGCCGGGCGAGCAGTGCTGTCATGTGGATGCAATAGACTTGTTCGCCGTGCGCTAAAGCCCACCCTACAGAATTGCGGTTGATTGCCAACTGAAAAGCCCAGGGATGAATCCCTGGGCTTGTAAGGTGGCGAGGGGCACAAGGGATCAAAGATTCAGGTCTCGCTTGACGGCGGAGAAGGCTTCGACGGCGAATTCCAGGTCATTACGCGTGTGGACGGCGGAGATTTGGGTACGAATGCGGGCCTTGCCTTGCGGGACAACTGGATACGAGAAGCCAATCACGTACACCCCACGTTCCAGCATCCGCTGGGCCATGGTGGTGGCCAGTGCCGCATCCCCGAGCATGATGGGGACGATCGGGTGCTCGCCGGGGATGATGTTAAATCCCTGCTTGGTCATCTGGGCGCGGAACCAGCGGGTATTGGCTTCCAACCGATCGCGAAGCTCCGTGGACGAGGTCAGCAATTCCAACGACTTCAGCGAAGCCGCCACAATCGTCGGCGGGAGGGAATTCGAGAACAGGTATGGCCGCGAACGCTGCCGGAGCTTCTGGATAATCTCCCGCGGCCCACTCGTGTACCCACCGCTGCCGCCGCCGAGGGCTTTGCCGAGGGTGCCGGTGAGGATATCGACCCGGCCGATGACCTTGTGGTATTCGGGCGTGCCGCGGCCGAGCTTGCCCATGAAGCCCACGGCGTGGGAGTCGTCCACCATGACCAACGCGTTGTACTTCTCAGCCAGGTCGCAGATGGCCGGGAGATTGGCAATGATGCCATCCATCGAGAAGACGCCATCGGTGGCGATCAGCCGATACCGAGCGGATTGGGCTTCCTTGAGCTTGCCCTCCAGGTCGGCCATGTCGTTGTTGCGGTAGCGATACCGTTGGGCCTTGCAGAGGCGGATGCCATCGATGATGGAGGCGTGGTTGAGTTCGTCGGAGACAATGGCGTCCTCAGCGCCAAGAATGGTCTCGAACAGCCCGCCGTTGGCGTCCCAGCAGGAGGAATAGAGGATGGTGTCTTCCGTGCCGAGGAATTGGGAAAGAGCCTGCTCGAGCTGCTTATGGATCTGCTGGGTGCCGCAGATGAAGCGGACGCTGGCCATCCCATAGCCCCAACGATCGAGCGCCTCGCGGGCGGCGGCGATCACCGCCGGGTGGTTGGCCAGGCCAAGATAGTTGTTGGCGCACATGTTGAGCACGGCCGGGCGCGCAGTGGTGTCGATCTTCGCCTGCTGCGGCGTAGTGATAATGCGTTCATCCTTGTACAGCCCGGCCGAGCGAATCTGGGCCAGCTCATCGGTCAGTTGTTGCTTGAGTTGAGTGTTGAACATGGGGACCTCGGGTATTCATTCACCACGGAGCAGCACGGAGAGAAGAGCATTGGATTCCCTTCTCTGTATTCTCCGTGCTCTCCCTGGTTCCACACTATTGTCAGATTCGCCAATTATCCTTCGCACCACGTCAAGACCACCTTGCCAGACTGGCCCGAACGCATGGCTTGGAAACCTTTTTCGAACTCCGTGTAATGATAGCGATGCGTGATGGCCGGCGTGATGTCCAGGCCGGACTGAAGCATGGTGGTCATCTTGTACCAGGTCTCGTACATCTCCCGGCCATAGATGCCGCGGATGGTGAGCATGTTGAAGATGACGGTGGTCCAGTCGATGGCAACCTCCTGGGTCGGGATGCCGAGCATGGCGATTTTGCCGCCATGGCACATATTGGCCAGCAGTTCGCGGAAACCCGCGGGATTGCCAGACATCTCCAGCCCGACGTCGAACCCTTCCTTCATGCCAAGTTGCTTCTGAACGTCGGCGAGTTTTTCCGTGCGCACATCGACCGCAACCGTCGCCCCCAGCTTGCGGGCCAGTTCCAGGCGATATGGGTTGACATCGCTCACCACGACGTAACGAGCCCCCGCATGGCGAACGACCGCGGCCGCCATGCAACCGATGGGCCCCGCGCCGGTGATCAGGACATCCTCGCCGAGGACGTCGAACTGAAGTGCCGTGTGCACGGCATTGCCAAAGGGATCGAAGATCGACTGGATGTCGCGAGGGATGGAGGGATCGTGAACCCAGACATTGGTCATCGGAATCGACAGGTACTCGGCAAACGCGCCCGGCCGATTGACGCCGATTCCCTTCGTGTCCTTGCACAGATGCCGTCGGCCCGCCAGGCAGTTGCGGCAGCGGCCACAAACGACGTGTCCCTCGCCGCTGACGATTTCGCCAGGGTGGAAATCCTTGACATTGGAACCCACCTCCACGATCCGGCCGACAAACTCATGACCAATCACCAGGGGAACCGGAACGTTCTTTTGCGACCAGGCATCCCAGTTGTAGATGTGCACGTCGGTGCCACAGATGCCGGTGCGGAGAACCTGCACCAGGACATCGTTGATCCCGATCTGAGGAACGGGGACTTCGTCGAGCCAAAGGCCCGGCTCGGCTTTCTTCTTGACGAGGGCTTTCATGGTTTTGGGCATAAAGTGCTCCTAAGTACGCGGATGGGCCTATCGGTTCGGCAGGCTCGCCTTGAACTCGTTCCAGAGTTCATCGAGGGACTTGCCGGTGTAATCTTTGAACAACGGGTCGCTGTAGCGAGTGTCGCGGCAGGCCTTGTTGAGTTTGGTGACGATGTCCCGGTCGTAGTGTTCTTCAAGCCAGGCGAGAAAGCCCCCAACGCATTGGTAACCCTTGCGGTAATCGATGGTTTTAGGGTCGAAACGAGGCCGCTTCTCGATGGGCTCGTAGATCCAGAAGCGGACGTAATCGGCGATCCCTTCGACGAGCCAGACGGGATCGTACTGCGGATAAGACTGGGCGACGTGCGCCAGTTCATGCACGATGGCGCCGAGATCGTCGGGGTGGTCCTTGAAGTGCCAGGCGGCGCAGAAGATGTTGGAGCCACCGGTGGCGGCGGGGTCCTTCATCTCGCGCTTGAAGATAATGTTGACTTGCCGGGGCGCGGTGAAGCCATCTTGCTTGAGACGATCGACGATGAGGGGATACCACTTATCGGCGACGCGTTGGACGGTCTTGCCAAGCTGCTCGAGCTCGGGGGTTTCCGAGGTATCAACGCGGATGTCAAAGGTGGACTCGACGGGGCGCGTCTGAGGCTCGGCAGCAGAGGCCCGCGCCCCCAGGGCACCCAGCAGCAGCATCACAGCAATGAGGTTATACGAGGACGGGCGCAGTAGCACTTTGAGGTCTCCTTAGTTTCGATACGGTCTTGTTGTGTTGCAGAAGATGAATGCCGGGGCAGTGGCAATGGAGCCGGGCCGACAATGTGTTTGGCCGAAACGTGGAGAGGATCGGCGGGCCTTTGGGAGCTTTTGGAGGAAGCGGTATCGGCCATTTCGATAGAGAGGACTCGCGGCAGACGCCAGTCGTATCGGATAGAGAGCAGACGCAGGCCAGTGGTGACGACCATGGCGATGACGAAGGCCACGGTTGGATTGACGCCAAGGGCTTGAGCGGCCATGAGAGAAGCGGCGCCGACCATGACGGGGGTGACGTAGAGTTCGTTGGAGAGGACGAGCGTCTCCTTTTTGATGATGACGTCGCGGATGACGCCGCCGGCACAGCCGGTGATGGTGGCGATGAAGAGGACGGAGAGAGGATTGATGCCGGGCGTATTCCAGGTGACGGTGGCAGTGATGGCGGAGAAAACGCCGAGCCCGACGGCATCGAAATACTTGAAGATGCTCTCGCGGCGGCTGAGTTGGTGGGGGAAGAAGAAGGTGACGACGACGCTGCCGAGAATGACGAGGGGATAGCCCCAGTCGCGAAGGAGAAGGACGTCGCGGTTGAGGATGACATCGCGGAGGATGCTGCCGCCGATGGCGGTGGCGCCGGCAAGCATGAGCATGCCGATGAAGTCGGGGCGTTTATCGAGAACGCGGAGGGCGCCGGAGAAAGCGAAGGCGGCCGTGCCGAAAAGGTCAATCGCGTAGATGATGGCTTGCGGGGTGATGCGCATGGGAGTGAGTCTTTCAGCCGGGCAGATAGGTCACCACGAGAAATAGAACCGCGTCCTCGGAACCCGTGTTCTCAATGGCGTGCTGAACATCGGCCGGGTAATGCGCCGAATCGCCGGGCTTGAGCTCGGCCGAGTCATCGGAGGCCATCACGCGAACCGTGCCGCTTTGCACCGTGAGCAATTCGCGAGCGCCTTCAAAATGCGGGGAACTGCGAAGAGCCCCGCCGGGACGCAACACGATTTCATAGAACTCCACGGACTTCTCCAGATGCAGCGGAGAAAGCGTGCGAATCCGGCAATAGCGATCGGAACGAAAATGGTAGGCCCGGTCATCGGCGCGAATGACATCAACCCGATGCGTGGCACTGGGCAATTCCAGCAACTCGCCCATGGACATGCCAAAGGCCTGGGCGATGCGGTAAGTGACGGCCAGGGTGGGGTTGGCCTGCCCACGCTCGATCTGACTGAGCATGGATCGGCTGACGCCGCAGGCGGCGGAAAGCTCTTCGAGAGTCCACTGCTTCTTCTTACGCAAGTCGCGAACGCGGCTGCAAAGGACATGGCCGATGGAGTCATCGGAGAGCATCCCAGGTGGTAAAGACGGCTTGGAGGGGGAACTATCGCTCATGAGCAGATCCAATAGAGTGGAACTCTTGTCCTGTAAACTGGAAATAACTTTACAGCATAGTGGACGATAATTCCAGTATAAAAGAATAATTTGTCTTTCCGGCCTGGGAACGCGGCGCCACTGCCGAGCCGAATTCCACCGATTGATCCCGGCTCGCCTCCACGTCGGGGGTGAAACGTAGCGACGCCCCGGATTCTCCCTGGGGGAGTTTTTTCTTTGGCTGGCATGGCCCGCTGCCTGTATAGTGGCCCGCTGCACTTATCCGTTGGGTGCCTGCGACTCACGATCGGAAAAGCCGCTGCTGTATCGAGGATTAGTAGGAGGGTTCGCGTATGTCCTGTCGCCATCGTTCCCACTCATTCCCCCGCCGCTGGATGATGCTCGCGTTGGCCATCGCCGCGGCTCCATCGGTCGCCCTGGCTGAGAAAGTCTCTGTCGATCTCGGCATCAACCCCGATGAAAACCAGCTCAGTTTGACCATCTCCGCCAGCCTGGCTGTGGGCACGCGATCCGATCACCGGTTCCCCACCGTCTCCGGCAATGCGCTGGCCGATTTCGAAATGGCCTTCGACCCGGCCACACACCTGGCCTCCATCCAGTCCATGGAACTCACCGGCGGCGAATTCGCCGTCAGCAATACCTCCTTCTATCTCGACTGGGGCTTCTTCATCGGCAGCCTCAGCCTCTCCGGCAAGAGCATCCGCGGCACCTTCAGCACCCCCAATCCCCCCGCC
>JBLNDH010000207.1:0-8096 GCA_050261455.1 Bacillota bacterium | reverse complement strand
GGCCTACGATTTGGCCTGTAACGAGTATCCCGGCGTCATCCATCCGCAGGGCTATCATCTCCTCCGAGCCTTCAACGACGATCCCTTCCCTCGCTGGGCATACCAGTACGATGGCTGGACCATCGAGAAACAACTCCGTCCGCTTCAGGGATCCAATACCGTCGTCCTCAGCTATTCCCTTCTCGCCGGCAACAAGTCCGTTGACTTTGAGCTGCGTCCTCTCTTTGCTTTACGCGGCATGCACGAACTGATGTATCAGTGGAATGCCCGCCTCGATGCCCAGAGTCTGGCTCCCAAGCATCACCGCATCCCCGCCACCTGCCGTTCACCCGAAGTCTTCTTTGCTCATGACGGCGCGTTTTCTCCTCAACCCTGCTGGTACCTGAACACCATCTATCGCCGCGAGCAGGAGCGCGGCTACGCCGGCCTTGAAGACCTCTGGATGCCCGGCGTCATCCGCTGGACCCTCTCGCCAGGCCAGAGTGTTCACTTCGTTTGCTCGACCGATCCCATCGATCTCCCGAAAGTCATTGCCGAGGCCGATCGGCAGTTGGAGGTCGCGGTCATTCCCCAGGTGTTGGCCCGCGATCCCGATCCCGTTATGGCCTCGCTACGCCATGCGGCGGAGCAGTTCATCGTCCAAACCAGCGAGAATGTCCCCGCAGTTATGGGCGGCTATCCCTGGTCGGCACCCGCTGGACGCGATGCCATGATCTCGCTGCCCGGCCTTTCCCTGGCCACCGGACGTATGGATCAGGCCCGCGACTTGCTTCGCTCATTTGCTTCCACCCTTCAGGATGGCCTCATGCCTTCTGAATTGGCTGAGGATGGCTCTGGTTACCGCTACACCGCAGCCGATACCTCCCTCTGGTTCGCTTATGCAGTGGACCAGTACTTGCGATATCAGGGCGACGAAGCCGTCGTACTGCAGGAATTCCTGCCCGTTCTCGATCGCATCATCGACACCTACATCGCTGGCACCCGCCTTGGGATCGTGAGCGATGCCGACGGTCTGCTGGTGACTCACCAGCCCGGCACACCAACGACCTGGATGGATGCCAAGGTCGGCGAGTGGGTCATTACCTCTCGCCAAGGCCGCCCCGTCTGCCTCAATGCCTTGTGGTACAACGCCCTTTGCATTACTGCCGAGCTGTGCCGCAGGTCCGGCCGACTTCAGCGGGCGGAAGACCTCTCGCTCCTGGCCCAGCGCACCAAAGAGGCATTTAACCACCGATTCTGGAATGAAGCGGCCGCCTGCTGCTTCGATACGGTCGAGGATCATGGCTGCGACCCATCCGTTCGCCCTAACCAGATCTTCGCCGTCAGCTTGCCCTATCCCGTGCTTGATCTGCCTAAGCAGGCTGCCGTCATTGAAAAGATCCGTTCGCAGCTCCTTACCCCCTTTGGCGTGCGAACCCTGGCGCCCAGCGAGTCGGCCTATCAAGGAGTCTATGGCGGCCCGCCGGTCTCTCGCGATCGGGCTTACCATCAGGGTTCTGCCTTCCCTTGGCTGCTCGGACCGCTGGTCACCGCTTATGTGCGACTCAATGGGCGAACCGAAGCCGCTCGCCGTGAAGCTCATAAGATGCTGGATGGGTGCATTAATTACCTTTTGGAACACAGCCAGCTCTGCGAGTTGTTCGACGGCGACCCACCCCATCATCCTGGCGGCACCATTGCCTCCGCTCGTTCCATCGCCGAACTTCTGCGCTGCTATCTCGAATATGTCCGCGGTATCCTGCCAGCCGGACCCACACCGCCAAGGATCAACGTTGCCCCCACTCCACACCGAACCCCAGACGCTGATCAGTCCCAAGACCGGTCCGGATCTTCCATCGCCTCCTCTGGTGATCGGGGCTGAGGCGATTCTGTTGTTTGCTGGATTGCCGTTTGGCCTCCCCGTTGTTTTGACAGCCGCCCGCAGCATTTCTACACTAACCCATTTCCCGCGCGGACCGTACGTCCACGCGCAGCAGGAGTAGTAGAGAGAGATGATGGATACGGCAATCACCAAGGCGGGCGCGCTCGTTGAGGCGCTCTCTTATATCCAGCGGTTCCATAACAAGGTCGTCGTCGTAAAAGTCGGCGGCTCGATCATGGATGATGAGGAGGTCCTCTCCAATATCCTTACGGATATTGTCTTCATGAACTACGTCGGTATGCAGCCCGTCCTGGTCCATGGCGGCGGCAAGGCGATCAATCAGCGTATGGAGCAGGCTGGCCTCGTTCCCCAAATGGTCCAGGGACGCCGGTATACCGATGATCGCGTCCTGGCCATCGCCGAAGATGTCCTCTGTAACCATATCAACAAGTTCATCGTAAACTTCATCCAGACCCAGGGATGCGAAGCCATGGGCCTGCATTCCCTTTCCAGCGTTGTCCTGTTTGCTGAGAAGATGTACCTGTCGGGTGAGGATGGTCGCCGCATCGACCTCGGCTTTGTGGGCGAAGTCAAGTCTGTGAATGCCCGCCTGCTTCAGTTGTTGGTTCAGGCTGATTCCATCCCCTGCATTGCCTCGATTGCTCGGGATGCCGCTGGTGGACGGCTCAATGTCAATGCCGATACCGCCGCGGGCGCCGTTGCCGCCTCGCTGAAGGCGGAGAAACTGGTCATCGTCTCGGATACCCATGGCATCCGGTCCAACCCGAAGGATCCCGAGAGCCTGGTTCGATCCCTCCAGGTGGCGGATGTGCAGGAGATGGTTCACAGCGGCGTCATTAGCGCCGGGATGTTGCCCAAGGTCGAAGCCTGCATCACCGCGTTGCGGGCTGGCGTGACCAAGACCCATATTATCGATGGCCGTATCCCCCATTCCTTGTTGTTGGAGATTTACACGGACGCAGGCGTTGGAACCGAAATCACCCTCTGAGGTTTAAGTGAGGGTCGCGGGTTCTCGATGCCGGAAATAGGCTTCCGTATTCCGGGACTGCCGATTTAATATTGGCAATCTGGATTGAAGGTATCATGACGCACTTTACCACCATTGCCGACTGCACGTACGAGCAATTGCGACACTACTTGGATGTTGCGATCAAGCTCAAAAGGCAATACCAGGACATCGGGCGCAATGACTCGGTCCTGGCGGGTAAAACGTTGGCGATGATCTTCGAGAAGCCGAGTCTGCGCACACGGGTCAGTTTCACCGTTGCCATGACCCATCTGGGTGGCGCCGCGATGATGCTGCGGCAGGAAGAGGTTGGCCTGGGGGTACGCGAGCCGATCAAGGATGTCGCACGGGTTCTGTCCGGCATGTGCGATGGCATCATGGTCCGCACCTTCGAGCAGGAAAAGGTTTCCGAGCTGGCCAAGTGGTCCAGCGTTCCGGTGATCAATGGCCTGACCGACCTGAGTCACCCCTGCCAGGCCATGGCGGACTTCATGACCATCGAGGAACACTTCGGCAAGCTCAAGGGGCTGACCCTGGCGTTCATTGGCGATGGCAACAATGTTGCGCGGTCGCTGGCGACGGCATGCGGGCGTTTTGAGATGCGGTTTGCGCTGGCTTCCCCGCCGGGGTATGAGCTTTCGGCGGAGGATGAAGATCGGATCATGTCGCAGGTGCCCAGTATGGATTTCATGGTCACCCATGATCCCGGCGAGGCCGTCCGGGGTGCGGACGTCATTTACACCGACACCTGGGTGAGCATGGGCCAGGAGGCCGAGAAAGCCAAGCGGCTCAAGGACTTCGCCGGCTACCAGGTGGATGAGAAGCTCGTGGCGATGGCGCCGGCACATGCGATCGTCCTGCATTGCCTGCCGGCCTATCGGGGGTATGAGATCAGCGATGCGGTGATTGAGAGCCGGCAGTCGCTGGTTTTCCCGCAGGCGGAGAATCGGCTGCATTTCCAGAAGGGATTGTTGGCGGTTCTGCTCAGCCAGAGGAAGCAGTAGGATCCATAGGAAAGCGGTCATAGGAGCCTCCCGGGGACCGTCTGGGGACCACCTTGGGCCCACCGGGAACCTCCCGAAGTCACCGGGAACCTCCCTGGAGCCACCGGGGCGTAATGCGTAAATGCGTGATGCCTAAGGGGTTGCTGGGTTGGGAGAGCGACGAAGCGACAGAGCGACGAAGCGACGAAGGGGAGGGGGTGATGAAGTGAGTGCGCAGGGAGGGTGGGGGCGAGGGTGGGAAGAAGCAGGGATAGGACGAGCCATGGGCGCATAAGCAGTGCCTCCCTATACACGGGGGTGTTGCGCTAAAAAGAGATTTGTTGCGCAACGGATTTTTGGGCAGGTGGGGTTTTCCCGGGGGAAAGCGAGAAAAGGGGGTTGGATTTTTGACGAAAGCGCAACGGTGTCCAGGGGGGATCACTGGCGGGGGATCGGAGGGCGCGGAGATCCGGGGTTTCGCTACGCTCAGCACCCGGCGTGGAAGAGAGGAGCGGGTCTTCGAAGGACAATGGCGTGAGAGCAGAAGAACACTTCTGCATGCTGAATCGTGTTCAGCATACCCTTTACTGGCTTAATCGATCTTCGCACCCTCGGGAACAACAAAGGTCTGCTCGACGATCTGGCCTTCCTTTATGCTCAGCACCGGGGCAAAGGTAAGCACTGGCCCTTCGCGGTCCTTCCACAGTTGGCATTTCACGCCGTCGACCGGCGGCACCTGTACGGAAAACCGGCCGTTCTGGTCGAGGTCGTGGATACCGCCTCCGGGGGTGATGAGCACTCGCTGGCGAGCGAGAGGCTTGCCGGCGGCATCGACCACTTGGCCGCGAAGGATTCCGGCCAGGAGATAGTGGATTTCCACGCCATCGTATACGCCGGGGGGAACGTTATTGGAGACTATCGTCCCGGCTGCGGTCGCCTGGAAGAAAGGCCGATTCGGCATTTTGATGAAGTGCCAGTAACCACCCACGCCTTCGAAGGTGATCTCGCCCCGACCTGCGCAGGCGACGCCAGATATCTCGAACTGGCCATCGGCATCGGGGTGGAGGGAGGTGAGCCGCGGGGATGCGCCATCCGGGAATCGGAATACATGGGAGAAGAAGGTGATCTCTGGCAGCGTGCTGTCACCCATGGTCATGGTGTTCACCTTATATGGGGTGACATACTTGCCCCGCAGGCGGAAACTCGGGAGGGCCTCAATGGACAGGTCAGTGGCCGGGCCATCCGCAACCTCGACCTTGGTCAGGGGCACGGCGTAGGGCACGCCGGTGGGTGCGGATCGACCTCCGATCCACCAGGTGCCCTTTGATGCATTTTTCAGGATGAACTTGCCATCCTTGTCGGTGGTGGCTTTGAGGTGAAACTCATCGGCATAGTGATAGAGGTCGCGCTTAATCGCTGTGACTGCGATGCCGGCCAGGGGCTGGTCCTGCTTGTTGCGGATTTCGCCTGTGATGTCCTGGCCGGGCGAGAGCGTCAGGGTGTAGGGCTGGTCCGGCGACAGGGTCAAACCACGGAGTGTGGTTGAGGCATAGCCTGGCGCCACGGCGCAGATCCCGATCTGGCCTTGGGCCGGACCACTGATGGTGGCATGCCCTTGTGCGTTGGTGCGGCCCTGCGCGTCGTACCCGTTATTTGCGGATGGGCCGTCAGGAAAGAGCGTCAGGCTGGCGTTGGAAATCGGCTTGCCTTGTTCGTTTTGCACGTGGATGGGACAGGGCTTGGCCGGTAGTGCACGCAGGGTATACGTGAATACCCTGTCGATGGGCGACATGCCGACGCGATTGCCGCCATGGACGATATTGTCGCCCTGCAGGAGAAACCAGTAATGCCGATCGGTCAGGAAATCGGCTTGCGTGGCTTCAAAGCGTGCAACGCCGCTGGCATCGGTACGACTGACCAGATCCACTATGGGTTTGCTCCGTTGGGGTCGCGGATGCAGGCAGCGAACCTGAACGTCCGGCAAGGGCTTGTCGTCGGGGTCCAGAACCCGGATTTCAAACTTGAATGGCGGCTTAACGTCGGTGATGAACAGGGGCGGCGTGCCCGCGGGGCGTGTGGATGGGGCCGGGGTGGGCTGTCCCGAAGGAATTGCCGCCGGCTGCGCTATTGCGTGTGAGGCGGTCGATAGAGCTGCCAGGACACCGATCAGCGCGAGGGCAGTCAGGGTCGCGTGGAGGTTCCGGAGTCGAGGCAGGCGGGAATTCAGGGGTTGGCCTTGCACTAAACGAGTCCAATGAAAAGCGAAAGTGACTGAGCGGCAAGGACCCAGGGATAAATCCCTGGGCTTGGATGGAGTCGAGCACTTTCGGCGTTGGGAGGGTTTATTCAGCATGACGGTCCTCCTGTGGAGTTTGAGTTTTGGGAAGCCCACCCATAGCCCGGCGAGGGGCGGGGGCAGTAACCCAGCGGCGTAGGGGAGAATTGGGTGGCGGCGGGGCTACGCACCTTGAGCATGACCGTGTCGTCGTCGCGAAGCCAGCCGTCGATGATGTGGGTCTGCCCATCGATGAGTATGTCAATGGTGAAGTGGGATGCGTCGGCCGGGTCGGGTTGACCGAAGAGACACTTGATCTCTTTGCCATATGGGGGGCGCAACAGGTCTTGCCGCCGGCCGACGAGGTCTAGCACCGTGATGTCGCCGGGAATGTTCCCGGCCCACACGAGCTTGGGAGGAGAACGAAGCGAGGCGGGTTGTACCACCATCTTATTGGCGTACAGAATGGTGAACCTGGGAGCCCACGCCAGATTCAGGTCAACGATCACCAGACGAGTGTTGCCTGCCGGGCTGGTGCGTTGGTGCAGGAACAATGTCCCATGCGAGGAGGAGGTGCCGTGGAATGAAGTCGAGGCCCCTGGGGGAAACGTGCACTTGAATCGCAAATTGTTCCAAGGGGTGGGAACCGGCGCAGGACTGGCCAAACTGCGCTTCACAGCCTGATCCTGAGATTGCAGGTCGGCGGGTTGGCGAAACACGACGGTTCCGGGTGGGGCAAGATAGTGCATGCAACGCCGTTGGACCAGAAGCAGTTGCCAGTGATCTCGTTTCGACCATCCCCAATGGGCCAGGAAGGATGCCCCGAGGAGCATGGCAAGCACAGCCGCCAATATCAGGAGTCGGCGGCGGCGATACCAAGGAGCCTGCGGTGCGTAGTCCAGGAGTGGGGGTGGCGTGGTCATGATCCTGTCCTGTGCTGGCATCCGATGGGTTGCTGCGAGGGAAATTATAAATTACCCTCCTCGTCATGGGAAGGCGAGGGAGAGTAAAACAACAGGAAGGGGAGAAACGCGGGGAGGAATCCTTGGGGTTGAATGCAGTCGGGCACTTTCGGTATTGGGAGGATCTATTCAGTGGAGCATCACAGCGGGTGTGACGGGGCGTAGAGGAGGGGGCGTGGCGCGGAAAACCCGCCCCTGCGGGGCGGCGCTAAACGGGCGCAGAGAGACTTGTCCGGCAGAGGGAGTTGATGGACTCCTAAAGGAGTCCAAGCAAAAGCGAAAGTGGTAACACGGAGGGTCCCAGGGATAAATCCCTGGGCTTGTAGACATGGAGGCATGATGGGCGAGAGGAGACAGGTGGGCGGGGAAGAGAACCCAGGGAACAAGTTCGCGGGGCGTTATTCGGGTGTCGCATCATCCGTTGGAGTGTACCCCTGGCTTTGAACCCTCACCCCAACCCTCTCCCGGAGTACCGGGCGAGGGAGAAGAGGGGGAAGGAGAAGATACGGAGGGATTGGGGCACAGATAGGGGGCACGGGCAAGATGCCCTGGGCGGCGGTGCGGCGAAGGCTCGTTTGGGGCTGTGGATGAGTGCGGGTTGGATGCAGAGGGGCGGTGCCGCGTTGTGGGGTAGCGGTGGGGCTTAGGCGGTTGTGTTGAGAAGGCGGGGGGCGGTAGGATGCGCGGAGGATGGCGGATGGATCGTCGGTGCGGAGAACAGCAGGGGTAAGGCGATGCGGATACTACTCATTCAGCCGGAGTATGTGACGGAAGGGATTGGGTTTCGGTTGGCGGCGTTGCCGGAGCCGCTGCATCTGGAGCTGTTGGCGGCGCTGGTGCCGGGGCATGAGGTGCGGATTCTGGATATGCGGGTGGAGGGGAAGCCGTATTCGGTACGATTGGAAAGGGGGTCGGGACAGACAGGCACGGAGGCACGAAGGCACGAAGGCACGAAGGGGCGAAGCTTTGAGGGTGAGAAAGAGAAGAA